>DORE01000143.1:12564-12711 GCA_003514305.1 Gammaproteobacteria bacterium
GCACAAACGGGGGCATGCCGCCCTATGGTAGACTCGAAGCCGGTGTTTAGCCCTTGTTACGTGCTAAGAATGCTCAGCAAGCTTGAGCACACTTGCGGGAGATCGTCATCTACTGCATCCCCGGACCGGCGCGGCACATCGCAAAGC
>DORE01000012.1 GCA_003514305.1 Gammaproteobacteria bacterium
GCCGCATCTGTTAACAAAAAAACCAAGTTTCGGTAGGCGATCTGATCGCCAATTTCCAGCGCGGGAATCACCAACTGACCCGTAGCCTCATCGAATGTAGCGAAGTCTGCTTCGCTAGCAGCGAGAACATTGATACTGTCCACTAGTGCTTTAACGATCACCTGGGGCGACTGGCTTTCCACCGAGAATGCTACCTGGACGACACCAGAAGCGCCCGCATTGACTTTGAGCAACAGCTGTCCAGTATCTTCATCAAATCTATTGCTGGCCGAGACTAATTCGGTCGAAACCACCTCCATATCCACTAGCACGAGATTCTCTCGCGCCACCGACCCGCTGTAATTGACAACTGGGAGCTCGCTAAGTGAGGCAGTTAAAGCAACCCGTGGCAGTTTATTGATCGCATCAACAACCTGCATCCCCTCATCTCGAACGCGGCCAAAAACGGTAAACCCACCATTTTGGCTGTCGAGGCTCTTATTATCGACAACATTTATGAACCACTGACTGGAGCCACTGTCAGGATTACCCGCAACCTTCGCCATGGCGATGGTGCCTCTAAGATTGGACTGATTAAATTCATTAATGATCGTGCCTTCAATCTCGATCTGGCTAAGCTGATTGGTTCCGGCAGGGATCACAAATTGTCCTCCTTGGATGACGAAGTTCGGGACAGAACGGTGCACGACTGAATCGTTGAAGCGCCCACTCGTCACATAGGCGAGAAAGTTAGCTACGGTAACGGGTGCCACACTTTCAAATAGCTCTAGCTCAAACTCTCCGAGCGTCGTCCTGACTTTAACTTGAGTTTGAGCCTCGACATTTGAAATATTCGCCAAGCAGATCAAGAAAAATCCAACCGGAGAAAATATTCTAACTTTCATTCAAAAAAAATTCCTGTTGCCCGACTTTGATACAAATAGACACAGCAAGAGCGGGAACTTAACATCATCATACACGTGCTTCTGCAGACGATCTTCAAAACAGATTTCATTCGAAAAAAAAAGGCGAAGCAATCACGCTTCGCCTTCTTATGATCTTAACAGTCTAGGGTATCAGACGTGGTACGAACCGAGTCAAGCCTTGAATAGGGCCAACTTCACCCGCATAAACATTACCAGCACCATCGACGGTCACACCTTCTCCCATAGACCCCACTCCGCCCATACCCGAGGAACGAAGGGGAGAGACATGCTCTGGGATGAAGTACCAAACCTCTCCAGTCTTTGCACTGCCTACGCGCAGGCCTTTTCGCCAGCCGCCAGGGTTGTAGTTCGGATCAGATTCAGAGTCAATGGCGTAGAGCCAATCATTACTCTTATCAATCCAGATTCCGCTGTTACGGCTGAACTGATACCAGGTATCGATATGCTCGCCATCCTGAGTAAAAATCTGAATGCGGTTATTCCCGCGATCAGCCACAAAAAGCCTTCCTTGGGAATCCATCGCGAGAGAATGCGGGGCGCGAAGCTGACCATCTTCTTGGCCCCACTCACCGAACGAGCCAACGTATGTGCCGTCAGCCTCCCAGATCGTAATGCGACTTTTTGAGCTCGGGCCTGGCTCGTCCTGAAACTGAGCGGAATGAGTCTCCCCGATGTAAATTCGGCCATTGGGTGCTATCACTACGTCATTTGGTTCGGTCAGATGACTAGGCGGATCCCCCATCTCGCCTGGGGTGCCAATAACCATCAATAGCTCCCCCTCCGGACTAAATTTCAAAACCGAACTGCCATGATTGCGCGCAGCAGGATTCTCCTGCAACTCACGATCGTTTGCTAAACGAGTATCAGCAACCCAAACATTGCCCTCGGCGTCAACGTCCATCCCATGCGGCCAGATTATCTGACCAGCCCCGAGGGACGCAACCACACGACCGCTTGGATCTAGTTTGACAATCGGATCGACATCGCTGGTCGCACATGAATTGGTGCCACAACGATCGCCCGCCCAGATATGCACACCATCCACGTCAACATTCACAGCACTTACCGAGCCCCATCGACGGCCATCAGGCAAAGTGCCAAAATCACGCTGAGTTTCATAAGGATTGGGTAAATTGTTGATTGCTTCCTGTCCTGAATGAGCTTCCGGGGAAATTGCTCCGCGCTGGGCGTGAGCCGAAATTGAAGTGACCATCAGCAGGCCAGTCAGGACTACCGTCCACACTCCCTTACTGGTGTGTTGGAACCTAGTTTTTAACATTCTATTCTCATTCCTCGCATTGGTGCTTTTATTCGTTTGATCTCAATCGGCCTTAGCTGAACTGGCTTGAAAATGGACTTTCCCGGACGGCTTGTCAAGGCGGACTAAAATTAAGTGAAAATCATCTCTAACTAGCAGGCACGTTTTCCTAGACTCTGCCGTGCCCGCTGTTTATTCTCTGCCCGCTGTCGGGCCTTTCCCTGACGCTCTGAAAATGAGGCGGAAACCATGACTAAAAACGTGATTTACTGGATCTTGGCTGCCTGCGTGTCCATGGGACTGCTTTTACTTGCGATCGGAATGGCGGATAGCGTACCCAATGCCAGCGGACAGCCTCACACAAAGCATCCTGGAATGCTCATCGGAATGGACGGAGCAGCGCGGCTTGCACATATCGGCCTCCTGGCATTTCTGTTTAACAGCCTGCTACTGACCCTCATCGTCTGTTTGTGCATCCTGGGGGTAAGCGAGCGTTACCGAAGTTCCAAATTCCTTGCAGGCATGGGGGCCTCTTTGCTGTTTATGCTGGCAATTTGGTGGATGATGTTCAGTACGCACCAAAATTTTTTGCAGACGGGCGATACGAGCTATTTCATGGGCTTTCCGGTACCAACAGCCTGGCAAGTCTATGGCACCTGGCTCGGCGCGATTCCTCTAGTTATGATGTACAGCTGTGGCTTCAGAAAATTTATCTACACGCGTGACGATGAAGAGGAATTCAAAACTCTTTTAGAGCAAGCAGTGCTCGACAGCCAGAAGGACTAAGACACATGGAAGCCTACCGTCAGGAAATCATAGTCGGCTCTGTCGTCTTATACATGTTGTTCTGTATTGCAACCGGTCTATGGGCTATGCGCCGAACACACGACAGCAGTGACTTTTTTGTTGCTGGTCGAGGGCTCGGGCCCATTGTGGTAGCTCTGGCACTTTTTTCAAGCACGTTAAGCGGGTTTGGATTTGTTGGTGGCCCTGGCCTGGTCTACTCAATTGGGGTAAGTTCCTTCTGGATGGTTGTAATCTCTTCAACTGGTTATGCCATCGGTTTTTTCCTTGTCGCTAAGCGTATAAGAATGATTGCCGAACTGCGAGATTGCCTCTCTCTACCTGATATCGTGGCTGCGCGCTACGGTAGCGACACTGTCAGATTTTTAATCGCATTGACGATCGTTCTTGGAGTGATGGGGTATCTCGCCACACAGATTCTGGCCATGGCAGTCGTCATGCAAGCCATTCTGTCCGGCACAGAAACTTTCGCCGACATTGGACTAGTAACCTGCGTAGTCATTTCCTCCGCAGTGCTGATTTTTTACTGTGTTACCGGCGGCATTATCGCCAGCGTTTATACGGACGTGGTGCAAGGGTTTATAATGATGATTGCAGGCAGCCTCATACTAATGACCGCGGTGTCTGTATTTGATGGCGGCATGCAAGAAGCCTCTGCCATTATCCTTGCTGATGACTCAGAGGCCATTATGCCATTCGGGTCCGCTGGCGTGATGGCTTCGCTCGGATGGTTTTTCGTGTTCGGTCTAGGGCTCGCCGGCCAACCGCATCTCATTACGAAAATGATGATGAACAAAAAAATGTCTGATAATCGCAGCATCCTTCCGATGTCGCTTTTCGGTTATGTGATGGCTGCCTTACTTTGGATCTCAATCGGCGTTGTGATGCGCGCGGCAGTCATCGATGGCGTCGTGGAGCCTCTCGCTTTACCAGACGATGCTGCCTCTACTTTCCTTTCCATTTTCGCAAATCCTTTTCTGGCCGGCATTGTCTTCGCTGGGTTGTTCGCCGCTATCATGTCGACCTCTGATGCATTTCTCAACATCGGTACAGCCGCCATTATTCATGACATCCCCAAAGCATTGTCCGGAAAAAGCGTAGAAAACGAATTATTTTGGGCTCGGGTCGTTACTGCTCTGCTTGCCGCAGTCGCAGCTGGCTTCGCTCTCTATTCACACTACGCAGATGCTACGCTGGTCGCACTGCTTGGGGCATTTGGCTGGGGCACTTTCGCAGCCTCGATTTTTCCCGTTGTAGCAGTGGGGCTGAATTGGCAAGGTGCCACCGTGGCTGGCGCTGTGACCGCAACCATTTCAGCTTTACTTATCAACTTTGTTGTCCAACTAGCTGGTATTGTTCTACCTTACGGCATCAGCGGGCCACTGGTGGCGTTCGTCACCTCAATGATCCTGTTCATCGGCGTCTCGCTGCTCACTAAAAAGCCTGAACTTGCACCTGATATTCAAAGAGTCTTGCGGATCTGATCGGGACAACTGACTCCTCACAGCAAAGGTTATTCAGTCCTTCTTTTCCAGTCCAGCCTGTTTGAAGCTGTGGATTGACGGACCAATAGATTGCTTACTCAAGTTAACTAGGTTCTACATATGTCGACATACAACAACCTATACGAGCAATTTGCCTGGGAGTTAATCTTTCCGTCGCTCATACATATTTCCATAATCACGAAAAAGCAGAAGGCAAGGGGGACAAAATGATCCTAAATATACGGAACTGGGTCGGCAACTTAGCTACTCAAGTCACCCTTCTTGGCTTTCGAGGATTTATTGGGACGCTTACGTTGGGAGTTATCGCTTCGCA
>DORE01000104.1 GCA_003514305.1 Gammaproteobacteria bacterium
TTGCCGAGCGTGAACCATTGTTCAGCCTCTTGAGCAGAAAGTAGGCCTGAACTCGTCAGAATAAGGAGGGCCAAAAAGACCTTCTTTAAATCAATAGCTTGCATGGATTTCTCCCTAAGTTACAAAAATCGGAGCGCACGACAATGAGCCCCGAACACACATCCTCAAGCTATCTTGCTTGAGCGAAAAGACTTTAGATTATCCGGCTTTTTAACTGGATTCCAAGGGCTTAAGCTATGTGAAAAGAAATAAAGTTTGACTTACCCCTGGCCAATTGGTTTGCTAATCATCAGATACGTCTCCTTAAATGCTTGCGGCATGCGCACGGCCTTACCCGTATCAAGGTTGGTGCACACGAATTTGAAATGCCCGCGAGCTAGAGTCCGGCCAGATTTCGGATGAAGAATCTGAAACTGACGACCCAGTCTGACACGCCCATCTGGATCAACAATCCACGTAGCGACATCTAGTTCATCTCCTTCATAGGCTGAACTAAGCAGCTGCACATCAAAACTGATCGCGGCCATGCCGCGGGCCATTTTTTTGCAGGTCTCTTCATCAAGACCAAGAGAGGCCGAATGCGCGAACGCACAGTCGATCATCCACTGAACGTAGTTGTGAGTGGACACGTGGCCATACCCATCGACATGCTCGGCATTAGCTATTACTGAGATGATGAAAGCATGCGTTCTGTCCCAAAGTGGTTCGGACACAGACCCCCCTTGAATAAGGACACTGCGGGCGCATAAATCAAGCTGGCTTGAATGGCTACAAAGTCAAACAATGAGCGCCCCCCAGATAAAAGTTAACCTTTCAAGGCGAAAGTAAAAAGACTGTTGCCCGAAATAATCGAGACATATTGGACGCCATCAACCATGTAAGTTATGGGTGCCATAACTATCTGACCACCCAAATTTTTATGAAAGAGCAGCTCTCCGTTATGCGCGTTGAGCACATGAAAATAGCCTTCCCGACCTCCGGTTATTAATAGATCAGTGGCGGTGGTCAGCATGCCACTGTCACTGACATCGTACTGTTCAAATTCCCAAACCTCTTCTCCGGTGTTCGGATCCATGGCCTTGAGCGATGCATGTCCGACTTCATCCGTCCAATTATTAACAGGATTTGTGCGCCCGATACCAATCGTCGGGGCATCCGGCGCCGGAGCTAGTACACTGAATCCGCCTCCAAGAAAGGCCCTACCAGGTTCGTATTCCTGCTCCTCTGAGCGGTAAATTGTTGCGTAATCCTCCCAGGCACTGAAGTAAAAAAGACCAGTACGCGGGCTGAAGGAAGGCGGGTACCAGTTCGTACCCCCTTGATTACCGGGATAGGTTGGCATGCCATCAGGCTGAGGAGTAATTATCGGCCGGCAGTTCTCATCAAGGCCACTCGACCAGTTCACTTGAACATATGGCTTGGCAACTAAGCACTCACCTGACGTTCTGTCGAGAACATAGAAATAGCCGTTACGATTCGCCCACATCATTACCCTTTTGGGCATGCCGTTCCAATTTAGATCCGCGAGTACCGGCACTTGGACAGCATCGTAGTCGTAAGGATCATTCGGCGTGAATTGAAAATACCACTCGAGTTCGCCCGTATCGACATTTAAAGCGATAACTGAATCAGAATAGAGATTATCGCCTGGACGCTGCTCGTTGTTCCAGTCAGGCCCAGGATTACCGACTCCCCAGTAAACCTGATTCTGCTCTACATCAAATGATCCGGTTATCCAGACTGGCGCACCACCATGCATCCAATCGTCGTCCTGCCAGGATTCATGACCGGGTTCGCCCGGGCCCGGGATGGTGAATGTTTTCCAGGCCTGCTCTCCAGTGTCTGCATGGTACGCAGCGACGTAACCCCTGATACCGAATTCTCCTCCACCCACGCCAACGATCACTTTGTCTTTCACCGCCAATGGAGCCATAGTCACGGAGTTAGCACGCGCCACGTCACCCACTTCAGTATTCCATAGCACTTCGCCATTGATTCGGTCTAAGGCAAGCAACCGAGCATCCAGTGTCCCCATAAACACTTTGTCTCCAAGAATCGCGACTCCTCGATTGTTCGCTCCGCAACACACGCGTGCCCTTTCATCAGGCGTATGCACATATTTCCAGAAAACCCTTCCAGTGATCGCATCAAGCGCCATGACGCTGTTCGGACGCTCGGTTACATACATGATGCCATCAACCACGATAGGGTTGGATTGCCAAGCGCCAAACACCTGATTTTGCAGCACCCATTTCAACTCAAGGTCGCGTATATTTTCTTGATTGATTTGATCAAGAAGGCTAAAGCGCTGACTCATATAACTTCCGTTGTACGTCAGCCAATTTTGTGGCTCATCGACTGCGTTCAGAATGCGGTCGAAGGGAACCTGGGCATTTGCTTGGCAAAAGGTTTGGCTCACCAATAAGAGCACCAAGCAGTTCTTTATTGCAGATTTAGCGATATCCATTATTCCAGCCTTTGAGCAGTACATCCCTACACATCCCCGTCTAAAGTCAGCAAATACGCAATGACGTCAGCCACTTCAGCCGGAGTCAGATGCGTCGGCCCCTTGCTTGGGGCCTCGCTTATCTCATAGGTCACAAGATCGGACTTGATCAGTGATCGCAATTGTTCGTTCGAATCTATAAGCTGTACCGTGTAAGTATCCTCGTTCAGCCTTCGTCCAGTGATAGTCTCCTCATTCCTGGTTACTATCCTGACGGGGCGATTGATGGGCAAAATCGCTGCGGCAGGATCAATCAGATTCAATTGTAAACTGGCTGGCGAGCGCTGAACGCCGATCGCGCTCAAATCAGGAGCGATTCGCGGACCCGTGCCGTTTACGCGATGGCAACTCGCGCATTCCCCCTTGCCCTGAAAAAGTGCTAACCCACGCCCTGCATCTCCTATAGGAATAGCGACCCCATCCGGGTCCAGGCCAGCCCTTATATAGGCTATCACCCCGCTCAACTCAGTTTCTCGCAAATCAAACGCCGGCATCTGCCCCTGAGCCCGACCTTCGGAGATAACACTCCTCAAATCATCGTCCGACTGAGCTGAACGAAACTCACCCCGAGCTAGATTTATACCGCTGACGAGATCACCCTGCGGTCCGTGACACAATGCGCATTCCCGTGAATAGACTCGCAGGCCTGCCTGAATTGCTTCCGAAGTGTATTGATGATCCCCCAACTCTTGAGCCCGTCCAAAGATTGAAAAGGTAATAGTCAGGCCGGCCATGCCTGCTAATAAACTGATTTTTGGATAACGAATGCCATTTAGCCGTATGCTCATACTGATACCTGTAATGCTTGAACACCTAACTAAAGCATATAGCCTTGCCGTGGGCAGGTCTATAAAGGAAACACCTGGAATACAGCATTCTAGCCCAGGTTCCTAAACAAAATCGGGTTTGTTATATTTAGATCGCGTATGCTGTAGGCGTCTCCGCCGAACATTAAAGTCCAGCGTCAGTCCCTTGGCGATGGAGACAACACGAAGCCTGATTAAGAAAAAAGATAACGAGGTAACCCACGATGACGCTGTTACGGGAAAAAGCATTACGAAACGCAAGTATAGTCTCTCTGATTGTCGGCTTGGTGATCTCTTCACACAAGCTTTATGCACAGGACAATAGCCAGGGCCGCTATCGCCCCGAGGGCAGACAAATAGGTTTGGCAATAGGCCGAGAATTCGATGAAAGACTCTACGAAGTGCGTACCTACAAACCCACGGTCAACTCCGAAGCGTTTGCAGGAGTGATGGCCTTCTACCCGTTGACCCTGAGTTTCGATCCGCCTAACGGAGCCGTAGCATTTGTACCTGGCTTCAGAGCACCAGCATCACTCTACGAATGGTGGGGCCCTGCTTTGGCATCTCTTGGATATTCAGTATTCATTCTTGAAACCAACACACCGACTGACACACTTTCTGCTAGGGCTGATGCACTGATCGCAGCAGTCGACTTCATCAAGTCTGAAAATCAAAATTCGACCGCGCCAGTGGCAAACAAGATTGATCTCGAAAAGATTGCGATTATGGGCCATTCGATGGGAGGCGGCGCATCTCTGATCGCCGCCACTCAATTAGGAGATGACATTAAGGCTGTCATCCCGCTAGCGTTGTATTGCTGTGAGCCTGGCCAATCCTTCAGTGGTGATTACAGCAGCCTTACAGTGCCTGTCATGATCGTCGCCAGTGCCGAAGACAAGGTCGCCCCACCCGCTGATCATGCCAAATTGCTTTACGACTCTATCGCTGGCAGCAAGACCTACGTCGAATTCGCAAGCGGTGACCACATGTTCGTCTCAAATAGTGGCGAGGAAAAGGCTGCACTCAGCCGTTTCGTTCTAGCTTTCTTGAAGGACAAACTGGACGGCAGGAGTCATTTGGAAAGTCTTGACAACGCAGGCGCGAAGCTGACCCTACTCCTGACAGAGTAAAGCAAGCCTGGCTCCATCGGAGGCGGAACGCAGATATTTCCCCTGATTTTTGTCACTTGCGCTTGTGTGCTACTTCCTCGCAGCATCGACCCGGCCAAACTGCCAACAAGTTGAGCTTCGATAACACTGACTAGTTTAAGCTCGGCACAGGCTAGCTGCGATCATTTCGGCCGCGATTCAGTTCCCAGAGCTTCGCATATTTCATGAAGTTGTAAAATGCGAAATTCATGCTGGTAAGAAGTCCATCTGCTCCGTCGAGAAAATGGCCCTTGAAAAAATAGACTTGGATGAAGGACGCAGGAAAAATTACAACGAGCGTCAGAACAGACACGCGATTGTGCTTCTCGAACTTATCCTCGGCCTTGGCTTGACTGTACTTATTAGATTTATCGATCCGTTTGGAGTAGGTCAGATTCTCATGATGATTAATCGATGCGCTGGTGTGCTCTATCTTTCCGGCGATCGTGATACTTTCATGAACTCGTCTAGGCTCATAATGACCGACACTTTTGCGGAAAAGTCTGACCAGACGATCTTCACCACCAAAGTGACGAGGACGCCTTCCCCAGCGATACAATGTCCGAGTTGACTCCAAAGCGTCAACCTCGTCCTCTGAAACCACGCGCATGATTTCTTCTAAATAAGCATCCGTCACGATCTCATCTGCGTCAATGTTGAGTACCCAATCATTGCGACATAGGCTCAAGGCATGTGCTTTCTGCTCACTGAATCCATTCCACGAATGGTAGCTAGAGGCGACGTTTTCATACTGCCGGGCCAATTCAACGGTCCCATCAGTACTGCCGCTATCTACCAGGACGACTTCATCGAATTCCACCAGACGATCAAGACAGGCGCCGATATTCCGTGCTTCATTTAACGTGATTATGTAAACGCTGACTGGAATTTTCTGAAACATTTGTGGAGCCCATGCAGATAGGAATTTATTGGGACGCCGACTCACTATGTCTTATCGCCCTCAATAGGGAGTTTATCATTGATGGCTTCTATTACCGCCTTAGGATGCAAGGATTCCATACAGCGATGGTTCAATCGACAGTGAATACAATCATCCAAAAGGCACAAGTTGCCGCTTAACAGATGACTGTGCTCACCAAGCGGAGCCCAAATCGACTTATCACTCGGCCCGAACAGAGCAAACACAGGAACACCTGAGGCGGCAGCCAGATGCATAGGCCCACTGTCATTGCCGATAAAGAACCGACAGCGCTGATATAGAGCAATTAACTCCGGAAAAGACAGACAATTACAGAGATTGACCGATTCATCAGTTTCGACTGCTTGCTGTATCGCCGTGATAATTTGCGCATCCATATCGCCGGCACCGACCCAGACGACCTGAAAGCCCGACTTCTGTAACTGACTAGCCAATTGCGCAAAATTTTCCTGAGACCATAGCTTATATGAAACGCTTGCGCCCGGATGAATGGCAACAAGCGCTTTGTTCTGCCAATCCGGCACGAGAATTCTGAGGACATCTAGCTCTGCTCGATCAACCCGAAAGGGCAACTGGGTGGCGGGTATATGCTCATCCACAAAGTCAGCTACTATCTCTCCGAATGCATTGAATCGATGATTTTGGTAGTTCAGATCACGAATCTCGGTATAGAAGAGCCCTGCTCTTTTCATCACCGGGCCAACCCGAATGGGGCAACCACTCAGGCGGGCCAGTATGCCGGTAAAGCGCTCGCCCTCAAGATCTAGTATCACCTGCGAGCCTGCTCCTCTAAGCGAAGTCAAAAACCTCCAAAAATGCGACACTCGACTGTAAATGGGGTTATCAGCTGCCATTTGCTGACGGGGATAGAGGATCACTCGACTCTGCTCGGGTAAAACCAGCCTGGCGAGGGAACCAAAGCGGGCATCCAGAACAACTGGCGCTTCAGGCCGGAAAGAGAGGACTTTCAGCACCCAGGGGAGCCCAAGGACAAAATTGCCCAGATAGTGGGTCGGAAACAGTAAGATCGGCGTTTCCTCGGCCCTGGCTAGGACTTCGTTCATCAACGATGACTCCCAAATGTCGGCAACAGCCGAGAGATTGATGACCCTGATGTCGTCGCCTGGATTATGAAAACATACCAGAGAGGACTATTTGGGCGGAGGGATATCCAGAGCATTCACAGATGCCAACAGTCGCTCCCGCATCGAAGTGGGTTGTTGCCACAGTATTGCCACAATTTCCCTTAATTGAATACTGGTTCTATACAAATTGTTACAAAGTCTACAGTGACGAAACGTTATAATTTACAGCATGTTAAGTGATTCAAGCAACGGTCGACATATTCGAGAACGAGTTCGATCGTAAACTCAAGTTACGGGAAAGATTTCAACCAGACAAGTGCCATGGAACTGAATTTAAAGGTACATTTCACTCTAGTCCACCAGTGCGCTCTCCATGTGATGGTCTCATTGCTGTCGCTATTCTTCCTTATGAATTTAGCTATGGCTGAGATTCCTTCTACTCATAAATCAGCTGGTGATGAAGATTCAACCGTGATCTATCCGGCGGGTTATTTCACCCAATTCTTTCCTGTGTCAGCCAATGACATGCTCAGCCGTATTCCCGGGATCGATTTGGCTTTGCGCGGTGGACGCGGCGGCAGAGGTCTCGGGTCCGGGGCGGGAGAAGTCCTGATTAACGGCCAAAGAATCACCGGCAAAAATAACGGGGGCCGCAGTGCTCTAGCGCGCATTTCGGCGGACCAAGTGCAACATATCGCAATTATCCGCGGCACTTCCAAAGAACTTGACGTCAGAGGCGGCGGCCAGATAGTCAACGTAGTTCTGTTAGATCAACCCAGTCGCTCGAGCACCACCGTTCAACTGCGCTCAGATATCATACAAGACGGCACGTTCGACCCTGGTGGTCAGCTCTCTCGTAGCGGTCAGAATGGCGATCTCAACTATCTGTTCAATCTAGAAGCAGATCCCCGTTACCGGGCCTGGGAAAGCCGAGAGTTCAGCTTCAAACCAAACGGCGAACTGACCGAAGTTCGCAAAGAGTCGCGGACTCGTGACGAGACCCAACTGCAGACCAGCATGAATCTTGGCTATAGCTTTCCGCAAAGCGTGCTGCAGTTTAACGCCCTATACGAGACGCTAGGTGAAGTTTCGGATGAGCGCTACCGCACCATTACTCAACTCGCCGATCATTCTTCACGAATTGAAACCGAGTCAAACCTTGCTCGGCGTGATGCATGGGAAATAGGCGGTGACTTTGAGCACGACTTCAACGAAGCGGGCACCTATCGCTTTCTATTCATCGTCAACGACCGCGATTCGGTGAATATTCGCAATCGTTTTAAACAGGCCGACCACCTCAGCAATCAGGACCTTTTTATCCGAAACGCAGCGCGAGACCGAGAGCA
>DORE01000272.1:0-4533 GCA_003514305.1 Gammaproteobacteria bacterium
CATTTAGTCCTTGATAGGACAGCCACACTGTCTGGCTTTATGTAACTTCGGAGATCAGCCACTTACTCATAACATCACAGCCTGTGGCAAAGGGTATCTAGAAAGTACCGCGGATCTTTATCGCCAACACTGGCCCAGAATCAGAGCAGGAATCTTCAATTTCGCCAATATCTCCCGTGGCAATGTTACCGTTGACATAGCGCGTCCGAACTCTACAGCGATCACGTGGATCCCTGGCCTCGAAGCGATACACAAGCCCCCCCCAAGCTTGAACTTCAAACCAACCGGAGTAAGTGCCCACCTTGGGGTACCTCTCAATCTTGTCGACATCCCACACCTTGAATTCGTTGTAGAACTCGCGGCGATAGTTAAATCCCCAATTCATATTACTGAGAGCAGGCAGGTCATGCCTAAATCCAAAACTATAGTTACTGCCCCCCCCGCGCATTGAACGCTCTCGTTCTATCTGCAAGATTGGATCTGTCAGGGTAGGCTCCTCAATCCTCAACGCTGCAGTGACTAACATGTTTGGCTGATTAACCATAGTCAACCGGATGCTGCTGTTGAGGCCTACACCAACCTGCTGACCACTCCCGATGTTGCCGCGAGCCCCTAGAACTTGGTCACCCACAGACACGTCAACATTGTCGATAAGTTCGTCCCATTTATTCAAAAACAGATTGCCACTCAACACTCCGGCATCATTTGGCAAACGATACTCTAGGTTTGCTTGATAACGCCAACCCTGCATCTGCCGTAAATCCGAATTCCCCTCAAAAGCGTTTTGCTCGTCATCGCTGCTATCGATACTGGCGGTAAAGTCAGAAAAGCTCAGCTGAAACACGTCTTTTTCAGCAGTTGCACGTAATTGAATCGACGGCGTAATATCGAAACGATAGTCAAGCTTAGGACGAAAAAATGTAAAGTCTCGAGACTTGGAGATATCACCCTCTTGAGATATGGTACTGTCTTCGAACAAAAGGGTGGTTTCTAAGCTCATACGATTATTTAGCTGCCAATTATGAATTGCAAAATACTCATAACGCATTTCCTCCACGATACCATTCGCATCTGTAATGGGCGCCAAATTCCCAAACCGAGGGCCGCCATCATTAGCTGAAGGGTTGGAATTCATGAGCCCTAATTGCAAGGAAGTGCCCAGAATAGTCTGAGCACGCTCAACACCCGCTTCTAGTGATTGAACCTCGTCCAAATCGAACACATAGGAAGAGCGCACTATGCGCTCGCGAGTCCGCAGATAGTTTGAAAGAAATAAGTCTTTAGTAATCTGAGCGCCATCTATCTGGAGACGATCGCGCACAGCGTCACTCTCCGCCTCGTTAAGTATGAACAATGTGCGCCAGCGGCTGCCGTCCCGAAATACATGCATATAGTCACCACCGATCTCCCAAGTTCCTTCCTTGGTCGGTGTTTCATCACGTTCAACCCTCACTGATGCAGGATCTACTCGAAGGTCTGTAATCACGCGATCAGCAAAATCGAGAAAATTATTCTCGGTATACTGAAAATTCAAATTGGCAATGTTTCGCGCATCAAACTCATATCCAAGGTTTGCAGAAAGCGCAATTGGCCACGCATCACCACCGAAGTCCCGATCGACGGTCTCATTCATACTGCCGTCAAGATTGAAGCTTTCTTCAAAGCCGTCACGAAACTCCCACCTCGGCTCCCTCTCAGCGCTCAAAAAATAGGTAAACCCCCCACTCTGACCTGTAGCTGAGAATTTCCCTCCAGGCTGATACTTGCCATCATGATAGTGATCCATGTTAATTTCATAAGCGAAGGACGTACTGGATTCTGCTTCCTTAAGAACAATGTTAACCACTTGTGTGCCCCCACGCACATCTAGATCACCAGAGGTGCCGCGTATAATTTCAATATACTCGACTTCGGTAGCGGGAATACGAGTTAGCTGCTGGTTCCCCTCATTACCCTTACCAGCTATGCGACGCCCGTTAATCAGCACCTGATCACCCCCAGCACCCAGGCCACGGCGACTTGGGCCAGAATTGTCCGGCCCACCACCAAGCGCCACATTAATGCCAGGAATTCGCAGCAACATGTCATTGACTGAGTACGGCTGATATTGGGCAAAAAAGCTGGCAGGGTAAGTCACGGTCGAATCTGCGTCAGTTGTGGGCTGATCCTGTGCGCCCACTAGGGGACTGAAGCCAACCAGCGAAATAGTGATCAACCAAACAATTGAACTTATTTTTCGGGGTACTTGGACCGATTGCATTGAATTTATACTCTACAAACTGGATGTTAATTGAAACGCCAAAGGTTCAATTTTCGCGACTTGGCATTTACCAGCAGGTTACGCTACCTAAATCACATTAGAGCTAGATAAGCTTGGCGACAAGTATCATAGTGTGGGTGTCGACCGAGGAACAGTTAAAACCTAACTTTGATGCCTCCGTTGATAATAAATCCATCCAACGGTGCAAAGACATCTGAAAAAACAGGGTTTAATTTTGAACCCGTGTAAATTGTTCCGAAGCGTGTCTGACGAGTATCTGATAAATTCTCAAAATTCAGGAACAGTCTCACACTTGGACTAAATACCTTTTCCATCATCAAGCCAAAAATCCAGTAATCTCGTGCTGTGCTGCCATCAGTCAGCTTTTGACGGCCATAGTAATATGCCTCAAGTCCAACCCTAAAATCACCCTCGCGCTCATAGACAAAGACATTATTAACCCGATCTTTTGGCATCAAAGGAGCCATTTTCCTCTCATCTGCACCATGCTCCTCTACATCCGCATGTGTATAGCCAAAAAAATACTTGAGATCCTTCCATCTCCAAACAGCACTCAACTCGGCACCTTTAGTATCCAGATACTCATCTGGTTGTCGGTAAACGAATTGAGAATCACTCAATTCCAGCAACCGCAAAGGGTTGTCCACTTTAGTATAGAAGAGTAAAAAGTTAACATTAAGCGATACGTCATTACCCAAATCGAAACTGTGGTTGAGGTCTATGTTTAATCCTAAGGACTCCTCCGCAACTAATTGCCCTGTCTCAAAAGGCATTATTCCACGATACTGAACTGACTCGGCCTCTTCTCCAAACGGAGTCGGCTCCTTATATCCAAGGCCTCCTCCGATTCGTAAAGACGTCTTATCACTTGGTGCATACAATAGCGAAGCACGCGGCAAGACAAACTCCCCAAACTCTGATGATGAGTCGACACGTAGCCCACTTTCTAAAGACCAAACGTCACTGAACAGAAATGTCCCTTGGGCAAATACACCCGCAGTTTGTTTATCAAAATCTAATGCGGAAGGTGCTGCTATTAGTTTTTGATCAAAGTTGTCTGTCCATAAATTAATGCCAACTACCCAGTTCAGCATCGAGGAGGCACCCAAGAAGTGGGCTTCTGTAAAACTTGAAAGCTGTTCTCCCCTGAAAAAATGATCCAACGTATTTATTTCTTGCTGGTAAGAATTAAAGCTGTTTCGGAAAACAAACTCATCACCTGATTCCAACTTAGAGATATACTCGATCTGGGTCGACACCCTGTTTGTTTCAATTTGCTCAAAATATGCAGGGCGAAGTCGTTGACCGCTAATGTAATCCATGTCACCGCCAATTCGGTCCTCCTTAACCGCATTAACTCCGATACTAAATTCCCTTTTAGAGCTTTCGAAAAAAATATGCGGATTGAAGCTTAAACGTTCAAACTTTGGAATCGCGCTAAAACCATTATCAGCGGCATTGTACGCAGAATTCTTATTGTAAGAGCCAAAAACCCTCGTTCCCCAATCACCCAGACGCGATAAGTAAAAACCGCTTGCATCTGCCCCACCAGCTGAAGTCAGATTGACGAGCATGGACTTTTCAGGTTTGGCTTCTGGTTTTTTTGTCACCAGATTCACTAAACCGGCAATCGCGCCACCTCCATATAAAGTTGAATTAGCACCCTTTATCACCTCCACTTGCTGCAAATCTAATGGGGAAACCTGAAGCAAGCTCAATCCCGAAGAAAGGCCGCCATACATAGGCATTCCATCGCGCAAAAGTTGCGTATATTTACCATTCAGACCTTGAATTCGAACACTTGAATTAAAACTGGTCGCTGAAGTCTGCTGAATATGAATGCCCGTGGTTTCATTTAATAGCATTCGTATATCACCTGGCTTCATATTAGCCTTTTCATTAATTTCGTCACCACCAAGCACCTCTAGGCGAGTGGGTTGTTGCGCAAAGCTCCGACGGTTCCGAGTCGCGGTAACTATAATTTCTTCAAGCTCTTTGAGCTTCTCTTCATCCTGCGCTGTCGCGCTAAGAGGTGGGGCTTCTGCTGCTAGCCGCATAAAAATCAGTAGACAGAGATATCTGCTCGACGCCTTCATCAATAACCGCCTTTTTCATGCAACAGCGGCGCTTTGACACAAAGACGCAGCGCAGGTGGTTTTTTAAAAGCAAGTTTGTGTTGGTGCCTATCGAAATAAGAAAGGGGCAGATGGGGTAGGATTAAACCAGCTGAATCGTCGTCTGAACTGGCATGA
>DORE01000272.1:4855-5004 GCA_003514305.1 Gammaproteobacteria bacterium
AGGTCAGGCAACTTAGATGGTTGCAATCAAGTTGCCCCGAATGAAAAATTTGAGTGATCAGAGCGCAAGGGGCAATCACAGTCACAAAAAGCAAGAGACTATCGCCTAACACTATCATCTCTGTGTAACGTGAATTTGGGACGGGGGTT
>DORE01000146.1:0-158 GCA_003514305.1 Gammaproteobacteria bacterium
TATTGGAAAGGCCACCTGGTCAAAGCGCAGATTGCTCTGGCCAAAGGCAAGCAGGCACATGACAAACGTGCAACCTTGAAAGACAGGCAGTGGAACATCGACAAGCAGAGACTTGTGCGCCACAACAACCGCTAAAACTAATAAGCTGAGGTCAACGA
>DORE01000146.1:466-16141 GCA_003514305.1 Gammaproteobacteria bacterium
ATGAGCACCAATATTCAACTTGCGACTTACACCTTCGAAGAAGGGATCTCGACTATCACCCTGGATGACGGCAAAGCGAACGTCATGTCCGTTCAGATGCTTAACGAAATCAACGCGGCGCTCGATGAAGCGGAGAAACAGGGCGGTGTGGTCATTCTCACGGGTCGCGAGAAGATGTTCTCTGGTGGTTTCGATCTAAGTGTATTCAAGTCCGGTGATCAGGAACAAACCTATGCCATGCTCAGCATGGGCGCGCGCCTCGCAGAACGCCTTTTGAGTTTCCCCCTTCCTACTATCACAGCTTGCAGCGGCCACGCCGTTGCCATGGGGATTTTTCTACTGGTCTCAACTGACTATAGCATTGGCATCGAAGGCGGTTCAAAATTCGCCGCCAACGAAGTCGCAATTGGAATGACGGTCCCACACTTCGCAATTCGGGTCTTGAGGCAACGTTTAATGCCACATCAACTGAACAAGGCAGTAAATTTTGCATACTATTTTTCAACAGAAGAAGCTCTTCAAGCCGGCATAGTTGACGAGCTTGTTCGGCCCGGCGAACTCATGGGTATAGCAAAACAGCGGGCCCAGGACACACTCAAGTTAGATGCAACAGCTCATGCCAACAGCAAATTAAGGATGCGCGAGTCATTGTTGAAGGAGATATCTGCTGACATAGAGAGAGATTGCGAAGGCTGGCAGCGAGCGTAACTAGCAAAATGGCGCTGAAAGCTCTGACTAACTGCTAGGGTGACTTATTACGTGTTATCATCTGCGATCTTGGGGGCGATTCGGATTCGACGCCGGTATCAACACCTGGGGTGCATGTCGAGAGGGTAGTGACTCTCGTAAATCAATCGCTGCAACTTTATAGTTGCCAACGACGATAGATACGCTCTAGCAGCTTAATATAGCCGCTAGCGATTGCCACAGGGATGCCTGTAAACCTGTGTTTTGCAATTGTCATATAGAACAGGATCGCGCGAAGGCCGTCTGGGGCCTAACCGTTAAATTTTTTCCAGAATCGCCCTACTCGCCCTGCCCGTCGGGTAGACGTGGGCTAACTCAATAGACGAAGCTAAGCATGTAGAGCAACAGGCCGCGAGCTGACGGACGGGGGTTCAAGTCCCCCCGCCTCCACCAAATCAAGATCCCAGCAGCACCGAGAATGATCAAAAAAGCCGGTATTTCCTGCCAGATAAGGGCTTTTTGTCTCCTAGTAGATTCATTCGATTCCCGTCAAATCCAGCTTCTGTAGTAGTACTGGTAGTAGTACACTGGGCGGTAGCCCTCAATTGGTACTACTACAATGCCCAGAACCGCCAAACCCCTCACTAATACTGAAGTCAGCAAGGCCAAGCCACGAGATAAGGTGTATTCCCTGTCAGATGGAGGCGGCTTGCAGCTCAGGATCAAGCCTAGTGGCACTAAAACCTGGCTATTGGATTACTACCGCCCCTATACGAAAAAGCGCACCTCTCTCAGCTTTGGCGCGTTTCCAGAGGTCTCGCTTGCTGAGGCTCGTTCTAGTCGCGAAAAAGCCCGCAAACTGCTGGCGAAGCAAATTGATCCGAAGGAGCACAGAGATGAACAGCAGCGTACCAAGCAGTCTGCACATTCAAATACATTACATGCTGTCGCTGAGCAATGGCTTGAACTCAAAAAAAGCAAGGTTACGGGAGACTATGCAATCGATACATAGCGCTCTCTGGAACTTCACATCTTTCCTGATCTTGGCAATTTACCTATTCACAAAATCACAGCAATCAAGGCTATAGAAACTATCAAACCCCTGGCCGCCAAGGGCAGTCTGGAAACGGTAAAACGCTTGTGCCAACGCCTCAATGAGATCATGACTTATGCTTTAAATTCCGGCCTTACTGACTCAAATCCGTTGTCGGGGATTGCCAGCACTTTCAAGCCGCCCAGAAAAACAAGTCAGCCAACCATATCGCCGAATGAACTTCCGGAATTGATGCAAAACCTGTCAGTTGCCAGCATCAAGCGCACCACACGCTGCCTTATTGAATGGCAACTGCACACAATGGTAAGACCAGGCGAGTCTGCCGGGACTCGATGGGAAGAAATTGACTTTGAGAAACGAATCTGGACTGTTTCGGCCGAGCGCATGAAAAAACGAATAGCCCATGCGATACCACTATCAAAACAGGCCATCGCCTTGCTGGAAGTCATGCGCCCTATAAGTGGCCGCGGTGACTTCGTCTTCCCTTCGGATCGTAAACCGAAGATGCATATTAATCCTCAGACTGCCAACATGGCGTTGAAACGCATGGGCTACGGTCAGAGGCTAGTAGCGCACGGCCTGCGCTCTCTGGCCAGCACGATCCTGAACGAACAGGGTTTCGATCCCGATGTCATCGAAGCGGCACTAGCACACATCGGCAAGAACGAAGTGCGCAATGCCTACAATCGCGCCAAGTACATCGAAAGACGCAAGCCTATGATGAACTGGTGGAGTCAGCATATCGAATTGGCCGCCACTGGCAACATGAGCCTGACCGGTAGCGCAACTCTGAAGGTTGCGAACGGTTAAGTGATTGCTCCCGCTCTCATAATGTGACGGGCCACTGCTGCAGCAATTTCCTCCGCCTGGTTCGTTGATACCTTTTCACGTGGCTGTTTTAATTTCTGAAAAATCTCGGACTGTCTGGCTTCTTGAACCTCGCCATAACTATAAAAAGTAGTCAGTACGCCTTCGTGACCTAGATTCTGGCTCCATGCTTTGAACTCTTCTGGAGTCTGGCAAGTCACCTGTCCAAAGCGAACAAGTGTTTTTCTAAAGCTATGCGGATTGAAGTACTCCAAACCCGCTGCCTCGAATGCGTCTTTGAATATCTTTCTTATTGGTGTTGCATTGCTCCAGTGTTCTCGTAACACGCCTATAGACTCAAACACATGCTGCTCACCCCTGATCAACGCAGTCTTAGGAAACAAGGGATCATCGTCACCGAAAAGCAATTCCGTTCTTAGGAAGCCGGTCCAGTTCAATACGATCCGTCGAAATTCATCATCGACAGGGAAAAAGTAAGTTGTAAATGTCTTGCTGGCTTTTGTTCTCACTTCTCGCGCGTCCTGATAAACGCACTCAAGTTCTGAAGTGATCTCTACATGTTTCAATTTAAATGAGGCAATCGCGCTGTCCCTGGCTCCGGTGAGAATGGTAAATGCAATCAAGGCTCTATTGCGCCGATCAATTATCGTCTCCTGCGGCATAGACGAGATCACTTTCTTGATCTGTTCCATTGTCGGTAGCCGACTACGGCGCTTAGCAGTGGCAACACGGGCGTCCTTCTCGGATAGGTTGAAGTATTCTGCCTCAGAATAATTGATACGGGATTTGTACCCTGGCTCACGCGCTAACCATTGGAAAAAGGCTTTCAGGCTACGCAAGGTTGAATTCATAGTGGCCTTACTCAAGCCTTTCCCTGTTCTAGCATTCTGAAACCTAGCGAGATACTTCTTGAATTCAATTGCGTCTTTAGAGTGAAATGCTTTGAAGTCCTTCCAGATTGTGTGCTCTTCAAAACGACTGATCGCCTTGGCCGCTGCATCCACAGAGGCGTCATCCTGGCGCTTCGCCTCCTTCAAAAAAATGAAGTATTTGCGCTTAATTCGCTCATTGTCTGGATGGTGCTTCTTCATCGCTTCAACCCTCTATTTAAAGTCACTGTTAACGGGTAGTAGATTGCTCTTGCTTAGCCTTCGCCCATTGCACCTACATTAAATTCCCGTCTTGCTAAGCCATGATTACCGAGAATACTGGCTTTAGGTCGCGAAGGCTTTCCTCGGTCCGAGAATGCCCGCGAGGCCGATAGAGGACAATCTTACCGATTACTTCAGACCCCGAACCCCCTTGCTAAATCATAATTTATGAACATCACCTTGATTTTCGACAGACGTGTAAGAGCAAGCTGAAAAGCCGACGCGAAAAAAAGGGCGCTGTATAAAGCGCCCTTTTCTGTTCGTTCGACCTAGTGGCCAAGAAATCCAGGTTCCTAAATCCTAAAATTTACAGCCAAAAATCCAAAACGCCCTCGTGGCCCCGCTGGGCGAGTTAGGCTGCCAAGGTACGGCGCCCTATCGAAGGCGTTGTTGAGACCACCGAAGATATTAATACGCTCGTTAAAGATGTAAGAGAAATTGATGTCATGCACCCAAGAGTCTCCAGTTTGAGAAGGGTCGGCAAAGATCGGATTACCAGCAAAGTCATTATTCGACAGCCCTGGCAACAACTGGCTATCCTCCCAGCGGCTAGCCAAGGTAAGGGTCAGGTCAGCGATGGACCAACTGGCTCTCGCATTCACAATCCACTCCGGGTACCCAAACTGCCCAACGCGAGTCTCGAACACAGAAGAATCTATTGGATCTTGAAATTCGTTGAACTCGAGCAAATTCGTTCCGTTAAGGCTGAAGTCTAGAGCACCCATACCATCAAGCCCCAGGCTTGAAAGTTCCATGCCATAGTCCACGCCAAAGTCAACGCCCTCTACGTCGAATGCGCCGAGGTTGACCTGCCCTGACGCGTGATACGTTATGTAGCCTTCAGGCGCTCGCTGGATAAGCGGACAGAACTGATTGTTAATTGAGCCTAAGTCAACGCACGCCTCCGCGATTCGGGATGATGGCAGTGCGTCGATCGCGCCCGTTATTTCAGTTGAATAGTAGTCAACTATTAGCCGCAACCCTGGGGCGAAGGTAGGCTCATAGACAATTCCCGCCGTCACGGTTTCTGCCTCCTCTTGGGAGAGCAGTGGATTACCACCTGTAACGCCTGGTATTCCCGCGGTGATGTAATCATTCACGTCATAGCCCGCTGGGACGCCCAAGGCGGCGCAGTTACCGGCGCGATTCGGTGAGCCAAGATTAATATTATCGATGGAGCACGGGTCATCCTGGAATGGGAAAAAGTTTGGCTGTTGCGGAGAATAAAGCTCGGAGATGTTCGGAGCACGTACCGCTTCCGCTATCGTTCCGCGCAAAGTTAGGCCGAAGCCAGGTGAGTACCGGAGACCAGTAGACCAGGCATCGTTGGTGCCGACAGTACTGTAGTCGGCGTAGCGATAGGCCCCCGTCAGTTCTACCAGTTCGAAAAGCGGTATGTCGGCTAGCAACGGCGCATTAAGCTCTGCAAAATATTCGAGCACATCGAACTCGCCCGCCAAACCGGTGACCTGATTGCCGTTAGAACCGTCCCAAGTATTTTGGGTTTCTTCGTAAGGATTCACTGTGAAGGTGCTCTCCTCCTCGCGATATTCCACCCCAGCAGCCCATGAGATGGCTCCCGCAGGCAGCTCGAAGAAGCTAGATGTAGTTCCTGCCAGTGATCCAAAGATCACGCGCTGCTCTAATTCCGAGACATCCAAAGCGTCAACATATACGAAATCTGCGTTTGCTTGTGAAGTGGAGTTGAATCCCAACGGATTAAATGGAGCACACCCACTATTCGGGCCAGGAGTGAAGCTAACGAACTTGGTAAATTTTGAGAATGGTGAAAACCCTCCGTCGTTAACGAAGACGGGCACAGGGTAGGCGCCCGGCCCGATTATGGGCAATGCAGTGGGGTCAATGTTAGAGCGACACACGATCTCGCCCGTTGCCGGATCAATGGTTGAATCTAAGGCCGCGTAGAACCGGTCTTCCAGACGTAAGTTGAAATTGTTGGTGTCAACGGTGGTAGAGCCGTAGTTGTAGGACAATTCATACTCGATGCCATCTGCAACATCTATTTCGCCTTCTAGCCCGGCGACAATACGGACAGTCTCTCTTTCCACGATATCGCCAGGCATTACGTTGAGGTCGTCGCTGTCTCTACTAGCTCCGAAGCCATAGAAGCGCCCATCATTAGGGTTAGGTGGGATTATCCCTAGCCCCTGAAGATCAGAGATTTGCTGCAAGAGGGCGGGCGACAAGTAGGGGTTGTCGTAAGCAATAGGTATACCGTCGTTAAAGTCTACCCCCTGGACGTTTGAATTTTCGGAAAAAGCGTACTTCGATTCCAGAAAAAAACTGACGCTATCGGTTATTTCATAACTCCCGTTGATGTTTACTGAATAGCGTTCCTGAGGAGGTAACACGGTCTGGCGGAGGGACTGCAGTCCGTCGCCGATGCCATACGCCTGGTTGACATTAGCCGGCATGCCCGGGTTGTAGACGCGGGGAGTCCCATTGAACGGACTGTCTACCACCTGAGCAACCGGGATCTGCGTTCCGGGGATGAGTGGAATGCCTGTTCCAGCCTTGACACCAGCGATGCCAGGTCTGATGGATTCATAAAAAGGGTCGCCACTAGCGATATTAAACACGCCTTGGGCGGATGAAATCGGATTCGTGGTAGGCGTTACAAAGAGGCGAGTGGCGTTCGGATTTAAGCCGTTTGCAGCGGCAATCGCCGGCGTGGCATTGATATCATTTCCCACGTAAGGACCAGCGAAGGGTCGTTGATCCTCCAATACTTCAGCGTTTGTTAAGCCCTCAATCGCAATAACTGCCTCACCCCGCCCTTCTGCAAATTCAAAGCCGGTACCTATTGATACATATTGCTCATTAGCGTCCCAGCGGTCAGTAACGCCAGTCTGCGCTGTCACCTCAATACCGTCGAAATCACCGCCATCCCGTAAGATAAAATTCACCACGCCCGATACGGCGTCAGCCCCGTATACTGATGATGCGCCTCCCGTCAAGGTCTCCACACGCTGCAGCATTACCGACGGAATGGAGTTGACGTCTACGGCGGCCGAACCTTGACCACCAGCGACGTGGCGTCGTCCATTGACCAAAGTCAAAGTCCGTACTGCACCCAAGCCTCTGAGATTGAGTAGGCCTAGTCCGACATCAGAATCGGTGGTGCCTGCACTTTGAATAGCAGAAAAGTTTGCAGGAAGAGAATTGTTTAGAGCTGGCGACTCCCGCAGTAGTTCGCCGAGATCTACCTGGCCAGCGGTCCTTATCGTGTCACCACCCAAAACAGCGACCGGGCTTGCCGCCGCGGTTGCGCTGTCTCTTGCTATTCGCGAACCGGTTACTACGACCTCTTCAATACCTGATTCTTGTGCCTCAGCGCCTACCATGCCGAGTAAGGTCGTAGCACAAAGCGCCCCAATGGCAGCGGCTAATGGTTTCTGTTTCATTACTTGCCCCTTGTTGTGTCCAGCAAAATGATCGGTGGACCCCACCCAGCGAAAACGCTGGCGTAAGACCCGACTCGGTTTGCGTCCCAAAACAGTGGAGGGACAGTTCGTCTGTAGAGATGTGGGACAGGAATGCAAGTAAAGTGCCAGTCCCGGGGAAGGCAGAGACCAAGGCAACAAATTTCGAGAGTTTAGGCGCGCAAGTGGCGCAGCCCGTGGACACAGCAACGCGTGAGCGGCTGCTTTGTACATTTGTTGGATTGTCTTGGTGCGTTATGCGTTATGGCAAGTCTTGGTGCGAAATTAGCGCACTTCACTGAATTAGTGCACTATGCACTAGCAGTTTTACCAGGATCGTCCAGAGCATGATGGTTAGACGACGCGGGGTCATACACAAATACTTTAATGTTGAGGGACCCAGAGTTTGATTCTTCAGCCAGGGCCGGAACAGCGGCGCCCCACAAGCCGCTCTTTTGCTTGACTCCAGACATGATCGAGCTCCGTTTATTTCAGCAACGATAGCTAAGTCAGCAAAAGGCCTAAAGTCAAAGCCCCAACTCATGCACTACAGCGACCCAATGGCATGTTTATTGCTGTTTCTGTTTTTGAAGTATTTATTCAGAAGTACTACCGGTATCAACGGTCTTCCGCAATAAGCCTAGAAAGTGGTCATAGGAATGCGTAACAAACTGCCTTTGCTCGCCAAAACCGTTGATAGCGGCATAACCGGTAAGGCAGTCTGCAGATTGTTACTGTGGATTCCATTTGCGTTTTTTCTTGCGCCAGCGACTTCGTCTGCTCATTTACTCAATATGACGGAGATCCACCTGGATGCGACCTGGCCTGATAGTGTAAATCTGGATATCGATATCGATCTAGGTCAATCTCTTATGACCGCTGAAGATTATTGGATCGCAGCGTCTAGCGATTCAAACAAACAAGCTGAAGCCCTCCGACCGATAGCCTCTAAAATCAAGTCAGGCTTACAGGTGAAGGTGAACGGCAGCGTTGTTGGTTTTGAACTAGACTCATGGCAGCTAACCGCGTCTTCGCTTCAGGCGATTAAAAACCCTTTTTCCCCGCAGATGGCTGAGTTGTTCTTTAAACTAAAATCACCTATACCTGCAGACGCCTCTGTTGAACTGCTCATCAATGACCAGCTCGAAGTCCCTTGGCCAGCATTGTTGCGAGTAGATCACGCCGCGTCCCCACTGCCCGCCTCAAGATTGCTCACTGAGAGGGAACGCAGCAGCCGACCGATTTTTTTTGGAGAAAAAGCAGCAGCAACTGAGGGCGAGGCCTTAAGCACAAAGGCGGTTTTAGCGGTTCAAGCACTCGCGCCAGGTTTGGAATGGATAGCGCTCGGTTTCCAACACATTATACCCAGGGGCCTTGACCACATTGTGTTTGTCCTGGGTCTGTTCTTCCTCTCTATTGGATTAAGGCAGCTAATATTGCAGGTCAGCTGCTTCACCCTCGCGCATTCGTTGACCTTGGGCCTAGCCACGTTTGGTATTGTTTCGGTCCCCGCCTCGATCGTGGAACCGCTTATTGCTGCGTCGATTGTGTGTATTGCGTTGGACAACTTACACAGTGAAAAAATTGCTCGCTGGCGGTTAGTTATGGTGACCTTGTTTGGTTTACTCCATGGGTTAGGGTTTGCCTCAGTGCTGAGTGACTTAGACTTGCCACCGCAAGACTTTCTGTCGTCGCTCCTCCTGTTCAATCTTGGGGTTGAGGCTGGTCAGTTGACTGTGTTAGCCATAGCCTTTCTGGCAGTGGGGTGGATGCAACGCTGGGCTCAGTATGCGAAAAGAGTCGCACGGCCCGCCACAATCACGATCGCCGGTATAGGTGCGTACTGGTTTATTAAAAGAGTATCAGTAATATGAAGAAGAACTCAGCCGGATTCACAAACATCAAAACCATTGTGTCTATAGCGCTCGTGGCATTTTGCGTCGCAGTTTTTGATGTCGCATTCTCGGCTCTGAAAGAGCCTCCTTTAACCTTTCCTCTTGATGGCAGAGCGTCAGGTACATTCCCGAGTGTGTGGATTCATGGTTCAAAATCAGCCATGGACAACACGGACCCAGCAGTGCAAGTCCACGCCTACAATGATCACACCTTCATTCTTCGCGAGAATAAAGCGATTAATTACGAAGGAGTCTTCATGTACCTTTTCTTCGGAAATGGCGTGGCGATGCTGATAGATCAGGGCTCGACGTCTTCGCCTGCACTATTTCCACTTCGCGAAGTAGTGGACAAGATTATTCAGGAGTGGGAAGAACAACATCAACAATCAGACATCGAGCTGATTGTTGCGAACAGCCATCTGCACGGCGACCACTACGCCGCCTGGAATCAATTTGTAGACCGCCCAAATACTATTATGGTTGGTCTAACCCACGAAGAAATGATGGCTTTTTGGGGAATTAAGAGTTACCCACAGGAGATCGTTACCTATGATCTTGGCGGCCGTGAGCTTGTTGTAACGGGTACTCCTGGGCATCAAGGTTCTGAGTTAGCCATCTATGACGGATGGACTGATCTATTGTACACCGGCGATATGTTCTACCGTGGTCGCCTATATTTGGACGACTGGGACGCGTGGGTTGCGAGTATACGAAAGTTGCGAAGCATCGCCGATCAAAACCCAGTCGCGCACCTCGTAAACAACCACATCGAAATGACCGCGGAGCCTGGCATCGACTACCCAATCGGGACAACGTGGCAGCCGAATGAGCCTCCGATGCAGATGACGCTAGAGATGCTTGATCAGGCAGTAGGAGCAACTTACGAGGTCAACAGCCCCGGGATTTATATCTACGACGATTTCCTCATCTACAATCAAATCCCTTGGTACACCACAACGGACCCATAGCGATGAATGCTAGAAATTTACTGTTTTTGTTTTTGATCAATACCGCCGCCACCCAATTGCTGGCGCAGGAAAACTTTAGTCGCGAAATGGCCGCGCCAGGCAATCTTCGCTTTACCTGGATCCACGGGAGTATATCCGCAAAAGCCAACACTGATGTTCGGATTCAGGTTCATCGTTACAATGAGCACACCTACATACTTCGGCAAAATCCGGCCATCCATTGGGAGGCCCCGTTTATGTATTTGTTGATGGGAAACCAACAGGCCCTGCTTCTTGATGCAGGCGCAACTGAGGAGGAGGAGTTCTTCCCGCTAAGCGGTGTGATTGATGGCATATTGCAAAGCTGGGCGCATGCGCACAGGGTAGAAATACCTGATTTAATAGTGATGCCACTGGGCTCGGATCAATCACAAACTGCTGCACTAGACCAATTCGCCGAGAGACCTGAAACAAATATTCTTGCGCCTGGTTCTGAAGCTCGCGCGAATGTCATCGCCGACCAACAGTTAGATTTGGGTGGGCGAGTTCTTACGGTTCTGCCCACTCCGGGCCTAGACCATTCGGCGATAACCATCTACGACCCTTGGAGCGACTTGCTACTTACCGGTAACACCTTCTATCCAGGGCGCTTAGTGATCCGAGACTTTGATGCCTATCGGGAGTCTCTTCTAAGACTTGTGCAACTTGCACACGAAGAGCCCATCAGTCATATTTTTGGCGGCCGCATCGAGATGACTAATCGTCCCGGGCTAGATCATCGGCTTCGTTCCAACTATCGTCCAGGGGAGCATTCGCTGCAACTGGAGTCAGGGCTACTCGAAACTGCTCTGCAAGCAGTAAACCTTATTAATGGCGAGACCGATATTCGGATTCTGGATGACTTTATTTTGATGAATGGAGTAGGTCGTGGCGCGCGTGATTGGGGCTTCCCAGTCTACATTCCAGACGAGTTTACCACTGCCAACACCCGATAGGGTGCCAGGTAGCTGCAGAGCTGAGGAAATGCTGCATACGAACGAGTGATACCAAAGAAACGACAGTTCCAGAAGTAAGCGGTCCAACGAGCTGGTCAAGTTTTGCCGTAGCGGCGGTCAACTTGATAGGCCCTCGATGTAGCTTCGCCAAGACCTGAGCTCTGAGATATCTTCAGCGCCCGCCAGGCCTGCTTCTTCACAAATGAAGCCGCTCACCCACTCACCACTGAGTAACTCCAGCTTACCAATGCCCAGTGGGTGCGGGATCGCAGAAACAAAGGCACCAAATTCCGCTACCGGCACCGACCACACTTCCACCTTGATCTGGCAACCGTTACTCTCACAGCGCATCAGCCCGGGGCGTTTTACCGGCCCGCCCGCCAACGCGTAAAAACGGTAGTTTTCGCTAGTTTCAGTTTCTGCCACGAGTGCCGCCCCGCGCTCTGTGAGCTGCCAATTGAGCGGCATTCCGCTCAAATGCGCGCCACACACCGCTACCTTAACTTGATCGCAAGTAGTCACAGCAGGCAATTCTGAGTCACCCCGATAAACCTTATCCGATGCCCCCATAGGTAAGCGCTGCTGATGCTCCCAACGCAGCGCCTGATTCAGCAAGCTGATTTCACGAAAGCAAGGCGCAATGAGGCTCACTCCAAACGGAATCCCGTTGCTCATGAATCCTGCTGGCACAGCCACACCACACAAATCAAGCAAATTCATATAGTTTGTGTAAAAGCCCATGTTCGAATTCAGTGTAATCGGGTCTTCAAGTAGCTCACGAACCAGATAGCTTCGAGGTGCCGTAGGGCTGACCAAAAAATCTATCTGCTCAAACAAACCTCTTGCGAAAGCCCGGTATGTCTGGAGTTGGTACTCCGCCTTGAACGCGGCGACGGCATCCCCATTTTTCGCGCCCTCCACGATCTCCCTGACGACCTCGTGCACCGCGTTCGGCCGCTGCTCCAGAATCGTTTCCAGTGCAGCATACCTCTCGGCAATCCAGGGGCCCTCATAGAGCAGTTTAGCCGCCCGCAGTAATGGGTCGACATCCACCTCAACAACCTCGGCGCCGAGCGATTGCCAGTTACTGATCGCCCGATCGAACAGCTGACGTCCCGACTCCTCGCCGAAAAAATCAAGCTGATCAGAGCGAGGTATACCTACTCTGGGTTTGTCTAAGGTACTGCCAAAGAAGCGGTGGCTGTTACTCATCGGGTTTGCTCTGGAATACGCGTCACCGGCGTCAGATTTTGCCAGTAAGGAGAACACAAGCTGAGCATCAGGTACGCACAGCGCAAACACGCTGGGACAATCCAGAGTTCGGCACGCAGGCAACACACCCGACATACTCAGCAATCCCCGGGACGGCTTCAGGCCGTAGATGTTGTTGAGCATCGCCGGAACGCGACCCGAGCCTGCCGTGTCGGTGCCAAGCGAGAAACTCACCAGCCCAAGCGCCACCGCAACCGCTGAGCCTGCGCTTGAACCGCCCGAGATCGTCTCTGGATCGAAAGCATTTCTACAAGGTCCCCAAGGTTCGGGCGAGCGAGTTCCCACCAAGCCGGTCGCAAACTGATCCATATTAGTTTTACCGAGTGGAATGGCACCCGCATCAATTAGCAATTGCACAACATGAGCTGAACGCTCCGGCTTGTGTGCGAACTCAGGACAGGCTGCGGTAGTCGGCACACCGTCAAGGTCGATGTTATCCTTGATCGCGAATGGCACTCCGTAAAGCGGGAGCTTTTCACGATCTCCTGACTCGAGGTGCTGCAGATAAGGCTCAAGCTCTGCCGCCGTAAGCTGATGAATCCAGATATTGTGCGCGTGGAACTGGGCTGACCAAGGCGGAAGAGCAGCAGGTAAAGCTGGCAGCTCAGTCGCTCCTGAAGCGTCTAATCGAAGAGCATCCCAAGGTGCTAATCGAAGGCTGGCACCGGGATGGCCAAAGCCAGCGGCGGGTTAAGTCGGCGATGGAGGAAGTCTTGGATGACAAGCTGCCGGAGTCCTATGATCAGAGAGACTTCAGCGAGCGCTGTGTAAGCGTCTTTGATCTAATCATGACCCAAGCGGTAACCCAGGAGAACCCTTCAGCTTGGCGATGATAGTGTTCTACTCGATTCACATTGACTTAATACAAATTAGGCAACACCATGCTGAATTGTCGAAGGTTGCGGGGAGTAATCTAAGCGTCGGCTTGAAATAGACTTTTAGTAGTACGCTAAGTAGTACTGAAGAGTATCGAATTCGATTATTCCGACATTTATCCGGTGGTTACCGCGTTGATTCAAGTCCCCCCGCCTCCACCAAACGTGTGTTCAATAAAGATTTATAAAACCCACGGCGCAAACGTTAAAGAGTATTGTTTGATCAATTGAAAGAAAACGACATACGCATGCTAAAAGTGTTTGCCTGGATTGGCACATCAAGCTCAATTCTTTGGATTGGACTGATTTTAGTGTCAGTTTTCCTATATGGCCCCTCTGATTTGCGAAACATTCCGGACTTAGTCCTGAGTCTGAATAATCGAAGGGATTGGATCATGAACATTCTCTTCTATTCCTTTTGGCTAGGCGTGACGTACTGGCCGTCACGGTTAGTGATAGCGAGAAAAAAATCTCTTTTACCCTGGAAAATCTGATGCTCGAGCAACATTTATAAGAACGCATTACCAATCTTGAACCCAGTTGAAGCGGCCTTTTAATGAAATCTCTCAAGCGGGGCAGGAGATTCTGACTGAACGGAACTCGAAAGCCGACCGTGCGTTTGCCATCTGAAGATATTAGTGCTTAGCATAATCTCAATAGCGATCTTCTATGTACTGTACAGTACCACTTACCCAAAGAATCACCCACGCCGCCTCATTCTACAATGCGAATTCGTTTGTTTAATTTTCAAGTTCATGTGATTGAAATCACCAGAAGTCGCGGCTATGCAATGCATACTATCAGCGGTTTGTGGGCTCTCGTTGGCAGTGGCTTAATCACTTGGTTAAATAACTACAATCACTCCGTTATATAGTCAGGCAAACTTGTCCACTTTTCTTCTGTGAGTTACAGAATTGATGATTAGACTGAAAACTCTCGGAGCTTTTTAATGAACGATCTGGTAAAGACGGCGCACCAATTGCGACTTGATGGAAGGGAGCTTGACGCTAAGCGGTACATTGAGCGAAAACTAAAGGAAGAGATAAGCGAAGAGGACCGAGGTCAACTGGAGTTACAGAAAGAAGCCTTAAGTGAGAGATAAGGCCAACGCTTTAGTACGTTGTCCCGCATGACTGAGGGACAACGTACTAAAGGCAGCACAGGCCGCAGGATTACTCAATATCTTGAGCATCCGTTTGTTTTTCGAAACCTACCCATCTATTTCAATGCCTGAGGAGACCGGTCCAGCCCAATCTCCTAGTATTCGTATCTCAGACCTAACGTGACACCTCGACCGAACTCAGGCGAGTAGTTCTTGAGCCAAGAGGCATGATTTCTTATTTGATCATCTAATAAGTTATCACCCCGCAAGAAGACCTTGAGAGCGGAATCTCCGCCCACGGAGAAATCATAGTCTAAGTATGCAGTGACGAGAGTGTACCCTTCCGTGCTCATCTCAAGGCGGCTAACGTCGTCCTGGTCATTCACTTGTGTGACTTGGACTCGTCCAGTCCAATTGTCGCCGAATAGACTTAATGCGGACCCGAACTTCGAGGCAGGTATACGTGGCAACTTCCCTCCGATACTGAGTTCAGCGTCCACTAAGTCTCCATAGACCGAAAGCTCACCATTAACTTGGTCGCTCATACCAAAACGAAAACTCAGCTCACCTTCGAGCCCTCGGAATTTTGCATCCTGTTGAGTATGTTGGGCGATGCCAGTCTCTTCATGTTCTTCGCCCGTAATGTCGAGAAAGATGTAGTCATCAATTTTGTTGTAGTAGCCATTAATCTCTACACTGAGTGAATCCGTGTCATGACGCCAACCAATCTCGATATTATTCGATTTTTCAGACTCAAGATTCGCGTTGCCGATCTCGTAAAAGCCGGTAGCCGCATGGACAACTAACATCTCATCGTCAGCTGGTGCATTGCACGTGTCTAAAGAGACGTTTGCAAACAGCTCTTCAACTGATGGCGCTCTTTCGGACCGCGAAACTCCCACCAGGAAGTTACTGCTCTCGCCAAATCCATAAAGGCCGCTGGCGCTCAAACTGTATACGCTGTCATCATAACCACATCGACCGGGATCCACGTCCGCTGATTCAAATCGGAAGCCCAATTCACCAGTAAAGTCACCATTGGAGTAGCGCTCCACTCCGAACCAACCAACGTTTCGTATGTCGGAAGGGGCTATGAAAGCTTCTTCGCCGACCGCGCTGAATTCGGAGTCCCTAATCTGTAGACCATACACACCTGACCAATTTCCGGTCGGCGCTCTATTTAGAGTGAATCGAGAGTTGTATCCCTCATTAGAGTAAAGCGTACCGACATGTGAATCGCCATCTTCAAAGTACTCTATTTCTTCATGTTGGTAATCGGTAATGCCGACAGATCCCCTGATGCTATCTATCCACGAGTTAACGAATCGATACTCACCTCTGAAATCATAACGGTCCTGATCGAGCTTTAGTCTGACAAACTCTACCTCGTCGCCGCCATGAGCATCATGGTCGTCGTCGTGATCAT
>DORE01000146.1:16498-16686 GCA_003514305.1 Gammaproteobacteria bacterium
TCATCTCCATGCTCATCTCCATGCGCATGGCTATGCGTGCCGGGGGGAAGACCATAATCGCTCTCGTAATTGCTATAAGCGAAACCAAAGAAACCCTGATCTCCGACAAAAGAAAATCCAGCGGCGCCACCTTCTGCTTCGCCATTCGAGTTCCCAATAAAGCCGTTAGTGTTCTCCATTTCGTCGTC
>DORE01000146.1:17060-18703 GCA_003514305.1 Gammaproteobacteria bacterium
TCGTCATGATCATCGTGGTCGTCGCCCATATACGCTTTTGTCAGAGCCTCTAGCCCCTCTACTGCCCCTTCATCTATTGCAAATCCATCAATTTCTACATTCTCATTTTCCCTAGTAAAGTAATCTAAATGCACTCCAAAATTACCGAACGATGAATCTAGGCGAAATACAGTCTTGTCTTCCTCGTTTACAGAGTTGTAGTTCTGCTCTAACTGAAAATTGGTCTGATCGACCAACTGCTCGGGAATACGACTGTCAATGACATTGACAACACCCCCAATCGCTCCACTTCCGTATAGCAAAGTAGATGGGCCACGAACTATTTCTATGCCGTCGGCCAATAGAGGCTCTAAGGAATTTCCGTGGTCTGGGCTCTGATTGGCAACATCAGTGAGGGCAATCCCATTCTGCAACACTGCAACGCGGTTGCCTGTCTGACCTCTTACGATTGGTTGACCCACCCCAGTGCCGTAAGAGGCGCTATTCAAACCTACTTCATTTTTTAGAGTGTCCCCGAGAGAGTTAGTCACTCTTTGCCTGTATTCATCTCCACTGAGAACCCTGATAGGCAAAAGAGTCTCTGCTGCAGTGGTCCTGAACGCGCCGCTCACAACTATTTCATCAATTGCTTGTTGCCCACTGGTTGATGACGAAGACTGTGCCACTGCCATTTGTGGAGTATTGATCGCGACCACAATTGCAGCAGCCAACCGGTTTGAATAACGCACCTTCATAGGTATTCTCCAAAGAAAATAAAGAACTAGGGTCAAAAGATTAAGATCAGAAATGTTACATTATAACATTGCCCGGCACAAGGCGTTGGTATGGCAGGGAATTGAAGTGGCAAGGCCTTTCGCCCCGCCCACGTAAACATTCCAAAAATTTCCAGAATTAGACCAATCACAAGGCTACGAGCGGCTTTATTTACAGTCCTTCGCCAACCCCCTGGAGCTTCTCAGAAGCAAAAGAAATTGAAAAAAGCGGGAAGGATTGATTTGTTTGGGGCAGGAAATGACTCAAAGCAAGCAGTAACATTTCTGCATAGGGTAGTCGCTTGACGTTTAAAGGCGTTGAATCATGGCATAGAGCCAGTAAGCAAGGGCATGGAAGCCGTTTTTTGAATATCTATAACGACATAAACCAAAACTTAAGAGTATTAGCGAGGAGCATCAATAACCTGCTGAGGAAGGCTTCAACTAATAAAACTCGCGCATATGATTTTTGCATTGCGGAAGACCAGCTTAAATAGCCTAACCGTTAGTTTTAAGCTGAAAAGCGAATTCGCGGCAAATAGTTGGCTTTTGGCAGTACGCCCGCATGTGGTCTACCCAACGGGGGTCTCCCGTATGGATTATTTTAACGCGTAATGGCGTGTATATGATCGATCGAAATCTACAATTGATGAAAAGCTGTAGGGGATCTGCGCAACCTGTCCGAATTAAATATTAAATTAGTTATCCAATCTACATACCACTGGTTAACCCTAAGCAGGCGCTTTACGTTGTTGTCTTCGAATTCATCTCTAAAAGCCTTTCGGAACAACCTGGAGAAATAAAGGGGTTCTCCGAAGTAAACTGGCTCATGTGAGAATATCCTTCTCAACTCATTAAATTCGTCTCTGCTGTCAACCATGTTTGGTAATA
>DORE01000226.1 GCA_003514305.1 Gammaproteobacteria bacterium
ACAGCAGTTACCGTTTTCTGTCCGTTAACGACCCTGATCGCCACTACAGAAGGCTCGTTTAGAACGATGCCCTCATCCCGAACGTATATAAGGGTGTTCGCTGTCCCCAAATCAATCGACAGATCGTTAGAGAACATTCCTCGAATTTTTTTGAACATGAATTACTGCCTTCCTTAAAAGCTGATTCCAATCCCAGTAGCGTTTGTTAATCAAAAATTAAACGGCAAACAACCTAAGTGATTGAGTGTGCGAGTCACCTTTTTTAACGCTTTGCTGGCTAAATTTGGCTGATGGAATCTCCCGAGACCCGCAGTCGAAGGAATTGATCGAAGTTCACCTAAGTGACCGAATTTCCAGTATAATCTCGGTTCCACACGCGTTAGGCTAAACTCTAGCAACCGCGGGTGGCGAGAGCAAGTGGCAGCCATTAAATATCTGGCTAACCACTTCACAAGAAAATCTGGGCGCAAGCCGGAGCACCGATCATGGCATTCGACAAAACAGAATTGGAAAAAGTTGCGCAGCTTGCGCGTCTTCACATGAGTGACGCAGAAAAAGACGAAGTTGCAGGACGAATTACGGACATACTTGCACTGATCGATCAAATGCAATCTGTTAACACGGATTCCGTTACTCCGCTCGCCCATCCGCTAGACGTAACACAGCGACTGCGCCCGGACTACACGACCGAATCCAATCGCCGCGACGAACTTCAGAAACTCGCGCCGAGAGTTGAGAATGGCTTATATTTGGTTCCGAAGGTCATTGAATAATTCCGCCAGTACAACTCTCGTTCACCGATATCTGTCTAACACAGGCCGAGTAAACCCATGATAGAAAAAACAGTCGCAGAACTTTCCCGCTCGCTCAGTCGTCGCGAAATCTCGAGCGTCGAACTGACCAAGGCGTATCTTGAGAGGATCAACCGGTACAACGGTTCCTTAAACGCCTTTATAACGGTTTGTGAGGAGTCAGCACTCACTCAGGCGGCACAAGCAGACACAGCGAGAGATAATGGACAGACTTCCCCCTTGCTTGGGATTCCGCTCGCCCACAAAGACATATTTTGTTCATCGGGCGTCAAGACAACTTGTGGATCAAAGATTCTGCACAATTTCACCGCCCCCTATGACGCAACTGTAGTGAGTCGATTCAAAGAAGCTGGCGCAGTGATGCTGGGCAAAACCAACATGGATGAATTCGCCATGGGATCGTCGAATGAGACCAGCTATTTCGGGCCTGTGAGAAATCCCTGGGATACAGACAGAGTCCCTGGCGGCTCCTCGGGAGGCTCTGCCGCCGCGGTTGCTGCCGATTTGTGCGCCGTGGCAACCGGCACCGACACCGGAGGCTCCATTCGTCAACCTGCCTCGTTTTGTGGTCTCACCGGGTTAAAACCCAGCTACGGGCGGATTTCTCGCTGGGGCATGATTGCCTTCGCCTCCAGCCTCGATCAAGCCGGCCCGATTTGCAAGAGCGCAGAAGACGCGGCACTGATGCTTAATACCATGGCAGGAATTGATACCAAGGATAGTACTTCCGCTGATGTTCCAGTTGAAGACTATACGGCCGAACTGAACAACTCTCTTGAGGGTCTGCGGATTGGAATCCCCAGGCAACACTTCGCGGAAGGCTTGTCTACCGGAGTGGAGCAGGCCATACAGGAAGCCCTGAACGTGTATAGGGAGCTTGGCGCAAAAATAATCGAGATCGATCTGCCGAATAACCACCTCTCCGTGAGCGCCTATTATGTTGTCGCACCAGCCGAAGCTTCCGCAAACCTGTCGAGATTCGATGGCGTGAGATATGGCTATCGCTGTGACAGTCCAGTTGATCTCGAAGACATGTACAAGCGCTCACGCAGCGAGGGATTTGGGGACGAGGTCAAGCGCCGAATTATGGTTGGGACTTATGCCCTTTCTGCGGGTTTTTACGACGCATATTATCGCAAGGCACAAAAAATTCGCCGTTTAATCAAACAGGATTTCAATTCGGCCTTCCAGCAGGTCGACATCATAATCGGCCCAACTTCACCACACACAGCGTTCAACCTGGGAGCCAAAACAGACCCGATAGCGATGTATCTTGAGGATATCTATACCATCGGAGTAAACCTAGCGGGCCTCCCAGGGATGTCAGTGCCGGTGAGTACGGTACACGGCTTACCGGTTGGTATGCATTTAGTCACCAATGATTTTGCCGAATCACGTCTGCTCAATGTAGCGCACCAATTCCAGCAGAATACGGACTGGCACCGTCAGCGCGCAACTGCCTTTACGGAGGGCCACTGACATGGAGTGGGAAGCAGTTATCGGACTGGAAGTGCATGTGTCCCTTTCCACGAAAACGAAGCTGTTCTCGGGTACTGCATCGGTCTTTGGTGCTGAACCGAACACTGAAGCCAATATATTCGATCTGGCTATGCCAGGCACATTACCAGCTCTTAACGAAGAAGCGCTGCGGATGGCTGTCAAATTCGGACTGGCAATCGGCGCAGAGATCGGAAAGCGGTCAGTATTTGACCGGAAAAACTACTTCTATCCGGATTTGCCAAAAGGCTATCAGGTCACTCAACTGGACTTCCCTACAGTAGGCAGGGGTTCACTGGCTATCGCGCTGGACGACGGTAGCGAGAAACAGATTGGCATCACGCGAGCACATATCGAAGAAAATGCCGGCAAATCGCTACACGAAGATTTTTATGGCATGTCCGGCATCGATCTCAATCGCTCTGGTGAACCTTTGCTCGAAATTGTTTCAGATCCGGAAATCAGGAGCGCCAAAGAGGCTGTAGCTTACCTCAAAAAACTGCACGCCATCGTACGCTATCTGGACATCTCCGATGCGATCATGGCTAAGGGTTCAATGCGTTGTGATGTAAACGTTTCAATCAGGCCAAAAGGAAGTACTGAACTTGGAACGCGCACCGAAATGAAAAATATTAATTCTTTTCGCTTTGTCGAAAAAGCAATTAATTCGGAAATTCAGCGTCAGCAGGATATCCTGGAAGACAGCGGCACCGTGATTCAGGAGACCAGGCGTTATGATGCCGAGCGTGATACCAGCTCGCCCATGCGCAGCAAGGAATTCGCAAATGACTATCGTTACTTTCCGGAGCCTGATCTGTTGCCAGTTGAAATCGATGACGCCTACATCGATGCGGTACGGGCCACACTGCCAGAGTTGCCAGATGCCAAAAAAGCGCGTTTTGTGAACGAATACAGCCTTAGTGAATATGATGCTGGAGTTCTTACCGCGACCCGTGAAATGGCAAATTATTTTGAAACCGTAGCATGCGGCAGCGGCGACGCGAAGATGGCCGCCAACTGGGTGACTGGTGATCTGCAGGCTGTTCTAAATAAAAACAATTGGGATCTTGTCGAGTCACCAATACAGGCTGAGCGCTTAACTATGCTGATTCAGCGAATCAAGGACAGCACAATTTCCGGCAAGATCGGCAAAACCGTATTCGAAGTCATGCTGGAAGACGAGTCCGAAGTCGATCAGATCATCGAATCTCGAGGGCTGAAACAGGTTACCGACAGCAGCGCAATCGAATCACTAGTAGATCAGGTCATCGCAAAAAACGCCGAGCAGGTGCAACAATTCAAAGAGGGGAAGGAAGCTGTATTAGGCTTCCTGGTGGGCCAGGCTATGAAACTGTCGCAGGGGAAGGCTAATCCAGGTCAGGTTAATCAGTTGCTGCGTAAGAAGATGATGTGAAGCGCTACTCAGCGCCGGCGGGCACCACCGCTACGGCTGGGTCGAGCGCTTTTTTCCTTGAACTTTGAAGGCCTTGACAAGGCAGGCGGCGTCTCCAGCAATTCCTCGTCCGGATGGGTGCAAACCAGCTTTTGACCAAGTTTTTCTTCTATATCCGGCAGCAGAAATGAGTCTTCCTCGCAAGCGAAACTGATTGAAGTACCCAACGCTCCGGCTCGACCAGTACGGCCAATGCGGTGGACATAATCCTCTGGCTCTTCAGGTAAAGTGTAATTAATAACATGCGTCACATCGTCGATGTGCAAGCCTCTACCAGCCACGTCAGTCGCTACCAGAACCTTTAGCTTGCCTGATTTAAAATCCTCAAGCGTGCGAATCCGCTTATTCTGCGCGATCTCGCCAGACAACAGACCGCAGTCAATGCCATTGCGATAGAGATTATCAGCCAACCGCCGAACCTGATCGCGGCGATTGCTGAAAACCATGACTTTCTCGACCTCAGGCTGAGTAACGAGTTGATACAAAAGATTGTATTTGGACGCACTTGTGACTAGATAGACCACCTGATCCACTGCATCTGCGGCAACTTTTTGCGGCTCAACTTCAACCATGATTGGTTCCATCGCCCAGCGAGTAGTTAGCTCAGCAATTTCTGGAGTGAAGGTTGCGCTGAACAGAAGGGTTTGCCGACAGTCTTTTCTCGGAGTTCTCGCAACAATCTGTCGAACCTGCGGGATGAACCCCATATCGAGCATGCGGTCTGCTTCATCAAGTACCAATAGTTCAATAAGGCCCAGGTATAAATTGTCATTAGAAACGAAATCCAATAACCGTCCCGGAGTCGCAACAACAATATCTACCGGCCTCGCGTCCAGCGCCCGGTTTTGTTTCTGGTAGTCTTCTCCGCCCACTAGAGTAACAGTGTGTAAATCACAACAAGCGGTGAGCTTGGTGGCATCGCTGGCAATCTGTATTGCCAGCTCCCGGGTCGGAGCAACCACGAGCGCTCTCGGTTCGGCCAGATACCGCTTCTCATCGATCGGATTGCTTAACAGATCGTTGATGATTGTGATCAGAAACGCCGCCGTCTTGCCGGTTCCTGTCTGCGCTTTACCCGTCACATCGTGCCCAGCCAAAGTAAGGACAAGGCTTTGCGCCTGTATCGGGGTGCAAAACTCAAAACCGAGTTTATCAATTGCGTCTCTGAGCGGTTTTTGAAGCTCAAATTGGTCGAACGACAGCTGTTGCTCGCCGGATGTGTCTGTCATGGTTAAGTACTACTGATAGCTGGACCAGAGGTTCTCGCACGAACATCATAGCTAGATGGTTATATAGAAGCAATCGGAAGATCGACAGGGCTAATGAGAAGGTCAGCTAATCTGATCGTTGGCGGCAGGCCGCACAGTTTAAGTCTCTGGGTAGCTTTACTTGACGCCAGTTCAATGCAAGACCATCGAAAATGAGCAATCTACCGACCAAAGGCTCGCCATAATTGACAAGTACCTTAATCGCTTCCAGTGCCTGCAATGAACCAATCACCCCAACTACAGGCGCCATAACACCATTCGCCGAGCAAGAGTTGTCTTCACCCACTCCTGGCTTATAAAGACACTGATAGCATGGGCTGTCTGGATTTCTGGGATCAAAAACTGCGACCTGGCCCTCCATCCGAATAGCAGCGCCAGAAACTAGCGGTTTGCCTGCTTGAATAGCAGCCGCATTTACCGCGAACCGCGTCGTGAAGTTGTCGCAGGCGTCAACAATCACATCCACTGAGCCAGCCAACTCGCCGAGGCGCACAGCATCGACACGCTCATTGATCGCGACAACATTTAGCTCTGAATTCAATGCCTTCAAAGTACTTTTCGCTGACTGGACTTTGGATTGACCTAAATCATGCTCAGTGTGAGCAATCTGTCGCTGCAGATTCGTTAGCTCAACAATGTCATCATCGACAATGATAAGATTTCCTACTCCGGCCGCAGCAAGATACATCGCGGTTGGACAACCAAGGCCACCGACACCCACCATGAGTACTGTCGCTTCGGTCAGCCGCAGCTGACCGGAGACATCAAACCCCGACAGCATTATTTGGCGGCTGTATCTTAGTAGAGAGGCGTCTTCCATAATTTGCTTGATTCTTTATAGTCGATAAAGCTCGGACCAACCACGTGCGCAGATTATGACAAATTAACGGGATTCGAGTCACTGGCTGGACAGTCCCAGCGAGCCTTTACCATTCGCGGCACACCGGCAAGGTCCTTCTTCCCCTCAACGTCGCGGTAGCCACAATCTAATAAATATGAAATTAGCGTGGCTTGCTGCTCATAACCATGCTCGAGCAACAGCCAGCCTCCCAATGCCAGTTTTCTCCTGGCTTGTGCCGCGATGGTTTGCAGATCTTTCAAGCCATTTGACTCGGCACGCATAGCCAAAACAGGCTCAAAGCGCACATCTCCCCGAGACAGATGAGGATCTCCAGGAGCGATGTAGGGTGGATTGGCTATAATGATATCCATTTTTCCGCTTGGCAACGCATCACACCATGAACCTTTTCGCAATGCGACGTTGTTCAAACCCAATAACTCCAAATTTTTTTTGGCCATCGTTAATGCATCAAGGCTGATGTCTGAACCCGTGATATGCCAGCGAGGTCGGGCTTTCGCTATAGACAGGGCAATGGCACCGCTACCGGTACCAAGATCCGAAACTCGCAGCGACTCTGATGAGGACCCAAGGGCCAGCGCAGTTTCTACCAGCAACTCAGTCTCCGGCCGGGGAATCAAAACTAAAGAGGACACTTTTAGCGTCAGATCCCAAAAACTTTTCTCTCCAAGTAGATAAGCAATCGGCTCTGATTTAGAGCGCCGTCTGATGAGCTCGTCAAAACGTCGCCGTAAAGCGTGACTTAGGATCCGTTCCGGATAGGCAAACAAGTAGCTGCGTTCAACTGACAGGCTCTGAGCAAGTAAGAGCTCGGCATCGAGCCGGGGCGAATCGCTCTGCGAAAGTTCAGCTGCAGCGACGTCAAGCGCTTGCTTGATCGTAATGTTCACGCTATTTCAATCCTCTGCTGCCAAACTCGCTAGTAGGTCGGCCTGATATTCATTGATCAACGGCTGTACAACTGAACCCAACTCCCCCGCCATAAACTCGGTCAAGTTATAGAGGGTGAGCTTGATACGGTGATCTGTGACCCGACCTTGCGGAAAATTATAAGTTCGAATTTTTTCGGACCGGTCACCACTGCCCACCAACTTGCGGCGAGCGTCCGACTCTTCTTGCCGCTGTTCTTTCTGGGCCTGATCCAGCAACTTTGCCTGGAGTAGCGCCAGTGCCCTGGCTTTATTCTTGTGCTGGGATCTCTCGTCCTGACACTCAACGACGATTCCGGTGGGCAAGTGAGTTATACGAATCGCTGAATCAGTTTTATTCACATGCTGCCCGCCCGCGCCACTCGCCCGGAAAGTATCGACTCGCAAATCACCTCTGTTCAGATCAATCTCATCAACTTCTTTCAATTCAGGCATTATTGCGACAGTGCATGCCGACGTGTGAATCCTTCCTTGCGTTTCTGTATCTGGCACTCGCTGAACACGATGGGCACCTGATTCGAATTTGAGCTTCTCATACACATCTTTACCTTCGATGCGGACGATGATTTCCTTGAAGCCACCATGCTCCCCAGCTCGCTCATTAATGATTTCCAATTTCCATTTCTGAGACTCAGCAAAACGGGCATACATCTTGAACAAATCACCTGAAAATATTGCCGCTTCATCGCCACCAGTGCCAGCACGTATCTCAAGGAAAACATTGCACGAGTCCTTAGAGTCTTTCGGAAGCAACAGTTTTTGTAGTTCTAGGTCAAGCCGCGCCAACTCACCTTCGGCCTCTTTCAGCTCATCGTCTGCCATCGCACGAATTTCTGGGTCGTCATCGATGAGCATTTCTTGGGCCTGCTCTAGATTCCCGCTGACTTCATGAAAACGGTTAAAGCTTTTGACCACCTCTTCCAGCTCAGCATATTCTTTAGAAAATTCCCTGAATCGATTCTGATCAGAAATGACATCGGCGTCACTCATAAGCGCCTCGAGCTCGTCAAAACGGTCTTTGAGATTTTCTAGCTTGAGTCGAATTGATTTTTTCATGGGCAAATGTCTGTGTGTTTCAAATTCACGTATAGAAGACTACTAGTCTTCATCGAGCTCGAATAATTCTTGGACGAGCTTGATGAGTTCTTCTCTACCTTCAGCACTAGCTCGCTTCATCTGCACACTTGGTGAATGAATTAGTTTGCTCGTCAGGTTTCGCGCCATGTTTTCAACAATTGCATCTGCGTCCTCACCTTTGCGAATTGCTTTGCGCGCTTTGTCGAGCTCAAAAGTTCTAATGGTTTCTGCTTTCTTTCGAAAAGCCTTAAGCGTATTGACTGCATTTAAGGATTTCACCTGCTTCCGAAACTCCTCAACACCTCGCTCAATTATTGAATGCGCTTGTTCTGCAGCTTCTTCTCGGCTCTTTTGGCTATCCTCAATAACTTCACTGATATCGTCAATACTGTAAAGATAAGCATCCGCAACCTGGCCGACTTCCTGCTCGATATCACGTGGCACGGCCAAATCGACCAACAGCATAGGTTTGTGCCTACGCGCTTTCAACGCTCTTTCTACCGCCCCTTTGCCAAGCAACGGAAGCTGGCTGTTGGTCGACGACACAACGATATCTGCTTCAACTAATTTCTCAGGGATATCCGACAACAACGCACCACTCGCGTCGAAGCGGTTGGCAATTTCCAGCGCATTGTCCAACGTACGATTGGCAACAACCAAAGACCTGACGCCTCTCTCGGCCAAGTGCCGCGCTACCAGTTCAATCGTTCGTCCAGCCCCTATTAGCAGCACACTGAGGCTCGGCAGGTCGCTGAAAATACGGTCAGCCAGGACGACTGCAGCATACGCAACAGACACAGGGCTCTCGCCAATCGCCGTTTCCGTACGAACCTCTTTAGCAATCGTAAAAGCGCCCTGGAACGCCCGCCCCAGCGCTGCACCAACCATCTCAAGATCCTTTGAGAGCGCAAACGCTGACTTTATCTGACCGAAGATTTGCGGCTCACCGAGAATCATGGAATCAAGACCACAAGAGACCCGCATTAGGTGACGAACCACATTATCGCCTTCGTAAAAGTAACAGCTATGCCTCAGGTCTTCAGAGTCCAGATCGTGATACCGGGATAACCAATCGATGACATCACTAACCTGTGAGTCGGTCTCCGGAGTGGGGTCACCGATTGAATCGACATAAATCTCAGTCCGATTACAAGTCGAAACGATCACGGCCTCAGCGATTGCCTCAAGTTCCATCAGACAGCCTAAAGCATCGCTTATAATTGCTGGCGGAAAGGCAACCTTCTCGCGCAGATCAATCGTAGCTGTGGTGTGGTTGATCCCAACTAACAGGAGCGCCATAAGTCTTTCAAAACCGTCAATAGTTATTCAGGCACGCGGTGACGCCTACAAAAGCGAGGCTATGGTACTAAAATTCGGTCAAGCATGCTCATTTCATCCGCATTGTCAGAAAGAAAAGAAAGAAAAATCAGAAAGGTAGCTTTAAATAAGTAGTACAAACAGGGCGTGGGAGCGTATAACATGAAGTGCAAACGATGCGCGGCGCGATAAGCGGACAAGCCAGAGAAAAAAGCGGCCAAACCGACTCCGGAGGTACAGTACGATAACCATGTCAGTTCGAATCATTCTTTGCTTCTGCGCATCCGCCTGGCTAAGCGCGTGCAGCAGCATCGCAACCAAATCTGAAACTTCCTCTGTGCCAGCTGAGCAGGTCGCCAAGAACGGAACTAGCCCGGCCGTTGCGAAAGAACCTAGAGTGGAATATGGCAGCTTTACGGCAGAGCAGCTATACCAGACAATCATAAGCGAGCTGGGCGCCCAACGCGGGATCTTAGACTACGCGGGTGACAGCTATTTTGATCTTGCGCTCGAAACAAAAGATCTCGGCATCATACGCCGTGCGGTGCAGTTCGCTTCAGCAAATAGCGACCTCAACGCGCTGCTTCAACTCGGACTGCTCTGGAGTGATATAGATCCAACCGATCCTGCACCGGAACTAATGCTGAGTTTCCAATTTCTGGAAACCGGAAACTACGAGCAAGCACTTTCACACATGGCGCGAGTAATCGAACTTGGTGGTGACATCGATTTCTCGGCTTTGTCCACCAGAACTGGCCAACTCGATGCCTCCACACGCGCAAACCTCATCGCAAACCTGCGACAGCTGGCCCGAGAATTTTCTGACCAGCAGACTATACAGCTAACACTCGTTCAATTGCTGGCTCAAAATGGAGACTATCGCGAAGCTCTGACAGAGTTCGAGCAATTGCTTGAACTGACAGAGCTCAGTCCTCGCCTGGTCCTGTTGCAAGCGCAAATTCTGCAGAGTGCGGGTGAGACCGACGGAGCACTTGAGACCCTCAAAGAGGGAGTCAGACAGTTCAAAGATAGCAGAAATCTTCGTCTTAGCTTTGCGCAGCTACTTATCCAGAACGAGAGTTTTGAATTGGCGCAGGAACAATTCGCAAAAATAATGGAGAGAAATCCAGAAGACTGGGAAGCCCTATTTTCCATGGCGCTTTTGAATGTCGAGCTAGAGCAATTCGACCAAGCCAGTGACAAATTCTCGCAGCTTGTGCAAGCCGATCAGCGTACTGACGAGGCGAATTATTATCTAGGATATGTCAATGAGCAACGCAGCAATCTGCAGCTCGCTATACAAGCATATCGGGACGTCAGAATCGGCACCCAAAACTTCCTGGCCGCCCAGCAGCAGGCAACTCGCCTTGCCATTCAACTCGGCGAGCTGGACTCTGCCCACGCTCATTTGAGCCAATTGTCGAGAGGCCAGCCTCGCTTGGAGATCCTCTTTCGCACGATTGAATCTGGCGCTCTGATTCAGGCCGGACATCTTGAAAAGGCAGGCGATATCCTCGATCGCGCGCTTAACAAGTACCCAAATGAAACGGACTTACTGTTCGCTCGGGTGTTGTTGTTCGATAGCCTTGGAGACAAATCAGGATCAGAGCAGGATCTCAAGCAGATCATATTGATGAAACCAGAGGACTCCAGAGCACTAAACCACCTTGGATATTTGCTTGCAGATCAGACTGACCGCTATGAAGAAGCCCTTGAACTGATAGAGCGAGCCATCGCTATTTCACCCGATGATCCTGCCATCATCGACAGCCTGGGATGGGCGCAATTCAAACTTGGCAGATACGAAGAGGCCCTAACTAATCTACGCCGTGCGTACTTGGTTTTCCCCGATGCCGAAGTCGCTTCACACGTCGGAGAAGTTCTTTGGATTATGGGGCGCGAACAGGAAGCGTTAGAAGTTTGGCGAGGCGCGCTTAAAAACCAACCTGACAGCGATCTGATAAAAGAAGTGGTCAATCGACTTCAGGCCGATCTCTAACCGCCCAGGATACAAGTTTTTGATCTTAAGCTTAGTTTCTTCATCTCTTAGGCCGATCGGAGCACGCGCCGCCCTGCGCATCACTCAGCTGTGCCTCATTACAGCAGCACTTCCCGCGTGCAGCAATCTCGCTCCTCCGGCAAATGAAAGCAGTATTTGGACACAGCAAAGCCAGCAGCTTGCAAAGCTGACGAATTGGCAGCTTCGTGGCCGTGTTAACGTGCGCTATGACAATGAATCACAGACTCCACGCATTCAGTGGCAACACAAAAATCGAGCTTACCAAGTACGCTTATGGGGTACTTTTAACGCTGGGAATACGCTCATACGAGGGGAGCCTGGGAGCGTAACTCTTGACCAGGGTAATGAACATCTCACCGCAAGCTCGCCAGAAGAACTGGTGCTTCAACAACTGGGATATAACCTACCCATTTCGTTTCTCGAATTCTGGATAAAAGGCCTCCCGGCTCCTGATTCACAAGCAAAACTTGTCTTTAATGACTTGAATCAGCTGACGGAATTCAAGCAAGCAGGATGGGTGGTGGTCTTGTCTGACCTAAGAGATTATGACGGTCTCGCACTGCCACGCAGAGTGGACGTTAGGCGCAGCGAGGATGAAACGCGATTGCGCTTCTTCGGGCTTAGCTGGACCTTGCAAGAAGATCGGGAGCGTCCATTTGATTGACAAACCAGAACGCTGGTTCGCACCTGCGAAACTGAACCTTTTTCTGCATGTTATCGGGCGACGCAAAGATGGTTATCATCAACTACAAACCCTGTTTCAACTTTTAGACAAAGGCGATGCGCTGCAGTTCGAATCGCTTAGTGGCGGCGAACTCCAGCTGGAGGTTCGTAACAACACGACCGGTCAGAGGCTTCCCCTCGAAAACAATTTGGTCCTTCAAGCCGCAAGGCTTCTGCGCAAACATGCCAATACTCCAGCCTTGGGTGCCAGAATCGCGATAGACAAACACATACCGATTTGTGGTGGATTGGCGGGCGGCAGTAGCGATGCAGCAACCACTCTGATCGCTCTGAACAAGTGCTGGCGACTCAATTTGAGTCAGGCTGAACTGCAGTCAATCGGGCTTCGGCTTGGCGCTGACGTCCCGCTTTTTCTAGAGGGCAGATCAGCATGGGCTGAGGGTATCGGAGAGCAGCTGCAACCGGTTACACTGCAACCCAGGTGGTTTCTGGTGGTGACACCAAATTGCGAAGTATCCACCGCTGAGATTTTTGGTCACGAAAATTTGACACGGAACTCGCCAGCTATCAAAATGGCCGACTTTCTGTCGGGAGGCTCCCGGAATGACTGTGAGCCCGTGACCTGCGAACTGTATCCAGAAGTGGCGCAAGCATTAGCTTGGCTTGCACAATTTGGACGCGCAGAAATGACCGGAACGGGGGCCAGTGTCTTTGTAAGCTTTGCCTCAGAGGCCCATGCTCAGGCAGTCCTGTCTAAAGTGCCTCCGCGCTGGCGAGGTTTCGTGGCTCGCGGCATAAATTCTCTGGAACCCGGCAGGTATCCGACCTAAAATGGAGACGAGATCGTACTACTGATCTATTGGGGTGTCGCCAAGTGGTAAGGCACAAGGTTTTGATCCTTGCATGCGTTGGTTCGAATCCAGCCACCCCAGCCAAACACAGGGCGACGCAATGATGGCATCGCCGGCCTGAGGGGGGCAGGGTGATTTTCTGCTGCGGGCTGCTCCGGCTAGGAGTAAAACCAGTCTACAGCAGAAAAACACTCTGACCCCCTTATCGATCAACAAAAAGCGACCACACTAGCACGCAAAAGATAGGACGACGTCGTGGCAACCAACTTAATGGTTTTTACCGGCAACGCGAACCCTGAACTCGCAGGCGCCATTGCGAGAAATATTGGGGTGCCACTAGGTCATGCCAGCATCAGCAAGTTCAGCGATGGTGAAGTTTCTGTCGAGCTGAACGAGAACGTGCGAGGGAAGGATGTGTTTATCATTCAACCGACTTGCGCGCCGACCAACGACAGCATCATGGAACTGCTTCTTACAGCGGATGCCCTACACCGAGCCTCAGCCAACAGAATTACCGCAGTAATACCCTATTATGGCTACGCCCGGCAGGACCGCCGGGTCAGATCTGCCAGGGTGGCAATCAGCGCCAAAGTCGTCGCGGATATGATCGGCGCGGTTGGAGTCAACCGGGTTTTGACCGTAGATTTACACGCCGAACAGATTCAAGGCTTTTTTAGCATACCGGTAGACAATGTCTATGGGTCGCCGGTATTGACTGAAGACATAGAGCGACAACGCTATGAGAACCTGACGGTGGTTTCTCCTGATGTGGGTGGAGTGGTAAGAGCTCGTGCCGTAGCAAAACAGCTTAACGTTGACCTGGCCATAATCGACAAGCGTCGCCCAACCGCTAATGAAGCACAGGTCATGCACATCATCGGCGATGTTGAAGGCCGAAGCTGCTTAATTGTTGACGATATGGTGGACACTGCAGGAACCTTGTGCAAGGCAGCAGAAGCGCTCAAAGAACATGGCGCTGTGCGAGTTATGGCGTATGCCACGCATCCTATTTTAAGCGGCCCAGCTATTGAAAATATCGAAGGCTCAGCGCTAGATTCACTGGTAGTTACTGACACCATACCGCTGTCGGATGCAGCCAAAAGCTGCAGCCGAATTAGGCAACTTTCTATGGCAAAACTGTTGGCAGAATCGATAAGGCGCGTTAGCAACGAAGAGTCCATCAGCGCAATGTTTGATAACACGTGATACTAATTGCGTGAGTTAACCGGGGGGCGGGTCGAAGCTTGCAACCCTTTTTGTAAAACGCTTCCAGCAGCCGGTCGCAAGCTGCTCAGAGTAAAGTGAAGGAGACAAACCATGTCTGCAGACCAATTCGAGCTTAATTGTTCGGTCCGGACTGACGCAGGGAAAGGTGCGAGCCGCCGCCTACGTCGTCTGGACAACGCGATTCCCGCTATTCTTTATGGTGGCAACAAGGACCCAATCGCGATAACCATTGCCCATGACGATATTTTGCATGCGACTGAAAACGAAGCCTTTTTCTCTCATGTCATCACCCTTAAGATAGGTAAGAAGAAAGAAAAGGCGGTGATCAAAGCGCTTCAGCGTCATCCGGCCAAGCCTTTCATAATGCATGCCGACTTTCTGCGCGTCGATGAGAAGCAAGCGATAACGGTGAAAGTGCCGCTGCACTTCGTCAATGAAGACAAGTGCGTTGGCGTAAAGCTCGGCAGTGGCAGTATTCGAAAGACACTGAATGAAATTGAGATATCTTGCCTTCCCAGCAATCTGCCTGAATACATCGAGGTTGATATGCTCGACGTGGAAGTCGGTCAGACACTGCACATCTCTGACATTGCTTTGCCCCAGGGCGTCACCAGCGTTGCATTGTCCCACGGCGGAGACAGTGACCTCTCGATTGCCCAGGTGCAGGCGCCACGTGGCGGCGGCGATGGTTCAGATGCAGATGCAGATGGAGGTAGCACAGCTGCAGATGACTCAGGTGACGGCGCAGACAACTAGGCCAACAACACCAGCCAGGTCACACTATGCCAGGCAACACCATTAAAGCGATTGTGGGTCTTGGAAATCCAGGGCCCAGGCACGAGTTCGATCGCCACAATGCCGGTGTGATTTTTCTCCACCATCTATGCAATAGTCATGGCGGAACGCTCCGTTGCGAAAGTAAGTTTTTCGGTGAAACTGCCAACATCAACTTGGCTGGTCATGAAGTGAAATTGCTATTTCCTACAACTTTTATGAATCACAGCGGAAAGTCCGTGTCCGCTCTATGCAAATTCTTCAAGATCAAACCACAAAACATACTCGTTGCTTACGATGAGATTGATTTTGAAGTCGGTGTCACTAGGTTCAAAGAAGGTGGCGGCCACGGCGGACATAACGGGATCAGGGACATCATCAGTTCACTGAGCGGAAAGAACGAGTTTTATCGCTTGCGCATTGGTGTCGGACACCCAGGCCATAAGTCCATGGTTGCAAACTATGTGCTAAGCCCACCCTCAAAATCAGAGGCACAGATCATCATGTCAGATATCGAAGAAGCCATTAGGGTCATGCCCGAAGTTGTCGCGGGGAAATGGGAAGAAGCCATGAAATTACTGCACACAAACTAAGCAAGCAACCAAAGGCTCACAGCAATATGTCAGTAAAATGTGGAATCGTAGGGCTCCCCAACGTGGGAAAATCAACCCTTTTTAACGCACTGACCGAAGCCGGCATTGCAGCCGAGAATTTTCCCTTTTGTACCATCGAACCTAATTCGGGAATTGTTTCTATTCCCGATGAGAGACTGGACAAGATTGCAGAATTAGTTGATCCAGAAAAAATCATCCCTACGACGGTCGAATTTACAGACATTGCAGGTCTCGTGGCTGGAGCATCCAAAGGAGAGGGACTTGGCAATCAATTCCTCGCAAACATCCGAGAGTGCCATGCAATCGCCCATGTAGTGCGTTGTTTCGAAGATGAAAACGTCACGCATGTTGCCAATACAATCGACCCTGTAGCAGATATCGACACAATAAATACAGAACTTGCGCTTGCAGACCTTGAAACTGTTGAGAAGAGTCTGGACCGTGTGAGCCGGGTCGCCAAAAATGGCGATAAAGACGCACAGCGCCAGGTCGCTCTGCTTGAGAAAGTAAAAGCCCATCTCGATAATGTCCAGCCTGTCCGAACACTGGAGCTTCATCAAGAGGAACAAGCCGACATCAAAAGCCTCCATCTGCTAACTAGCAAACCAGTAATGTACATAGCCAATGTCGATGAGGACGGCTTCTCCGATAATCCGCATTTAGAGACACTTAGAACAATCTCCGCTAATGAACACTCCGAAGTTGTCGTAATCTGCAACAAACTGGAAGCGGAAATTGCAGAATTGGAAAGTGAAGAGAAGTCCGAGTTCCTTCACGATTTGGGCATGGAAGAGCCGGGTCTGGACCGTGTAATACGCGCAGGATACTCATTGCTCGGCTTACAGACCTACTTCACCGCTGGCCCAAAAGAAGTTCGGGCATGGACTGTAAAAGCCGGGATGACAGCGCCTGAAGCTGCCGGCGTTATTCACACCGACTTCGAGAAAGGATTTATCCGCGCTGAAATCGTCGGTTATTCTGATTTTGTAGATAATGGTGGCGAATCTGGCGCAAAGGAGGCAGGCAGGTGGCGCCTTGAAGGCAAAGACTACGTCGTAGCCGACGGAGACGTCATCCACTTCCGATTCAATGTTTAATCAGAAGTTAGAGAAGGTGAATTAGATTGCGCATCCAACCACGATCAATCGGGAGGCTAGCATGAAGGTTAGACAAGTATTATTGGGTTCTCTGCTGTTCGCAACCAGCATGGGTGCAACGAGCCAAACACTTGAGGATGAAGCAGTCAGCTGGCTGCAGCAGTACATCCAGATCGACACCATCAACCCACCCGGTAATGAAGCTCGCGCCGTTGATTTTCTGGCGGCGATTTTTGAGGCTGAAGGCATCGCGTATGAGACTGTCGAAAGCGCACCGGGTCGAGGTAATATCTGGGCTCGGTTGGAGGGCGGTGACGAACCGGGGCTGATCCTTCTGCAGCATTCAGATGTAGTGCCCGCAAATGAGGAGTTTTGGACGATTCCCGTGCTGTCTGGGGCGATCCGAGATGGATTCATATTGGGCCGCGGGGCACGTGACATGAAGGGTCTCGGAACACTGCAACTCGCGACATTTATCGCTCTTCATCGCTCCGGCGTCGCATTAAACAGAGACGTTGTGTTTCTTGCAACAGCTGACGAAGAGGCCGGCGGCTTTTATGGAGTTGGTTGGCTGACCGAAAACCGCCCCGAAATTTTCGAGGGAATGGGTATACTTCTCAACGAGGGGGGCGGAGCCAGTCGTGTTGGCCAACAGGTAGTTTTTAGTGTTGAAGTTACCCAGAAAGTTCCTGTTTGGCTCAGACTTTATGCCATAGACACTCCTGGGCATGGCTCCTCACCGCGAACGACTAGCTCCGTTACTCGGATCATCCAGTCTTTAAATACAATTCTGCAAAACCCATTTAAACCCAGAATAATTGGCCCTGTGGCGGACTATTTCAGTCAGCTCTCTGTAAGCATGGAAGAGCAATGGGCCAGCTACTATGCAAACATTTCAGCAGCGATCGAAGAACCAGGATTTATCGAAAAATTACACGAAACCAGGCCAGGCCATAACTCTCTTATTCGAGATACTTGCTCCATCACTCGAATGAGTGGGTCGAGCAAAATCAATGTAGTTCCACCCACTGCCTGGGCTGAGCTGGATTGCCGTATTTTGCCAGATAAAACCCCTGAGCAGTTTATCAGTGAGCTTGATAAATTAATTCAATACACCGGAGTTGAAATACAAACCATAATGGCATTCACGCCGGCTATATCGGATACAAACACTAGGCTATTTGAAGCAATCAAT
>DORE01000243.1 GCA_003514305.1 Gammaproteobacteria bacterium
CTCGAGAAGGAGTTTGAGGCGTTAAAAAATCAGAATTTCGATGTTTTTGAGAAATGCATAGAAGACAAGAACACGATACTTGCTGACATTTCAAACTCTGGCGTGATTGAGAGACTCAAAGGCCTCTCACCAGAGTCTGGAAACAACGGGGAAGATACGAAAACACTAGACATTTTGCACAAAAACCTGGGGGAGTGCAGGGACTTACATCGCAGAAACGAAGTTCTGATTAGGCACAAGATCATCGCAATCCGGGAGACTATTGCTTCGTTCTCCTTAGAAGATAATCCGCTTTCTGAGACCTATGATAATCTTGGTAATCTAAAAAAAGGTTTGCGCAAAAGGCCACATAACTTTAAGTAGCCACTGATTATTACTACGGCCTCTTGTCATTCAACCAGTAAGCCCACGCTAAAATAATCGCTACCATTTCAAATAAATCTTCCGGTATTTCTTGTTCCATCTCTACATCTTCTAGTAATTGGGTTAGCTGTGGATCGCGCAAGATCGGAATATTTAGTTCTTTTGCTTTCTCCTTCAGCATTGAAGAATATTCGCCGCGAGCCTTGGCAACCACCTTTGGCGTTTTGAGATTGCCGTACTTTATAGCTACAGACTTGTCACTTTGATCATTCATTATGTTTCTACTGAGAAGCTAGACTTGTCGCTTGAGGAAGAAATACGGCTCGCTGGCCTTACTCCTTCGATGAATTGACATGTAGCAGACCCAAAACTTAGCGAAGATATTTGAGAAAGCAGCCGTCCCTTATGTTCCCTCGCGAGTGACATCATCTGTTCACTACTGATCCAAAACGTAAGCGCTAAGGCCTCTCTTTTTCTTGAAATAGCATGTATTGAAATACTGTCACCCTCACTTAGATGCCAATCTAAATCGAGAGACCAGTCTCCCTTCGATGTAAGCGTTTTGTTGGCGTTATGTTTATCGTCTCTCTCCGCGCTGTCGTTGGTTGATTCTGATTCTAGCTCGGGGCTATCAGAAGAGTCTTGCTCGTTATTTTCGCCACTTTCAGCCTGATCTGTCTCGTCTTTAGGCGTCCCGTCAGACTCTCCCTCGAAGGAATCTGCGCTTTGGGCTTTTTCAGTCAATGTGAATCTTGGGTCCTCGTAAGTGAAGGACGATTGCGGCGGAATCAAAGATGGGGCTGGTTCGTCTTTAACCGATAGTCCAGACACTTGACTAAGTTCATTAATCTTTACTTCAACCGACGGTAGTCCTTGCAAGGGAATGAAAAATTGCGAGCTTCGAAGGCCGTTTTGTTTATTGATGAGAGTTTTTAGTTTACTGTTACTAAGATATCTAATCGAAGCCTCAATGTCTTCGATAAGTGTGTTTTGACTACCTTCCTGACTTTCTATTGATTTTAAATCTTTTAGTAAACTCACAATGCTTTTTGACTCTGAGCGCGACCCCGCTCTTTTATTTTGAAATTTTCCAAGAGCACCGCTAAAGTCGAAAGCAGCTTTAATTGACTTTGCCGATAGGTCTTCGAGTTTTAATCCAGATAATACTTCCGCATCTTTCCCGAGATTAAATCCGCGCTTCAGAAATGCTTTTAATAAACTAGCTCCTGATTGCAATAATGCGGCTTGCTGCAATGAAGGATTTTGCGATAGTAGCTGTACCCATTTCGCATTCTCAGTAAGGTGGTTGTTTGGATTCTGGTTACTTTGAACACCAAAGTGGGTCGATTCCTGGACAATTTGGCCCGATTGAAGTGTTAGCCCCTGCGGGGTTTGGGCCAATCTAAACTGAATATTTTGACCTTTAAACGCGCCCAAGTGCATCGAGAACGTTTTAGATGAGTTTTCACTGAACAGCTGTATAGACTTCCCATCTTCTGACACCGCTGATCTGACGGTTTGACCTTCCCTCAAACCAAGTTCGTTTGCGACCTCTGGCTTTATTCTTATGACTAATTGGCTAGGGGAGACTGAGCTTATAACTCGGGTTGCTGAAGAGATGTGTTCCGTGCCTTGCATTTTATTTGCCAAATTTAGTATTTTGTCTGGCGGCTAATCGATGCCTAATTAGGATTCCCTTAAATCCACTCGACTCTGCCTCTTTAGACTTTAAAGTGGCGAACCTCTTGCTGACTGAAGCTCATGAAGGTCTCTTCAGGCATGAAGTCGCACTCTGGTTAACAAGCATTCGTAGTCACCTGGAGGCGTTACTAGACGTCAGCGTTGGCCCATCCAAACAGCGGCGGCTCGGTTAGTATTCCGAAATACCTAATTCAGCATCAACAACTCCGCCATTGAAAGAACCAACCCATATGAGATATTCACCACTTAAAGGGCGCTCGAGGCTAACGCTTGGATTCAGGTCGCCATGGCTATCATCATCGCAGTGCCAGCCGTCAGGCGCGAGGACTATCAGAGTAGTGTCTTCCGCAGCCTCCGCGTAAAGATATAAGCCTAAACTGGTTCCAGCCGTGTAACTGAGGACAACATCCGGCTGTTCCGAGGTGACGTTACCTGCGCAGGCCGCGCCAAGCTCATCTGAGACTGCACTATCCCCGCCGGCAACGATGCTAACCAGGTAGGGGTCTGGGGTGAAATCCGTGACCAGCGAAACATTTTCATAAAGCGCCTCTGCAGGGAAATCAGAGGTTTCGGCATTATCAGCCAGTGCGAAGGGATCACCGAGCTGACCCAGCGCAGCCGAAAGCAGCTCCGCACCGGCGTCTGTTTTCTCACCATTGATTTGCATAGCACCGCCCATGACCTCAAACCGGGTTGAGATACCTGCATCGCTGACCGCAACAAATCCTGACCCTTCAATCGCTGAAATCAACTGTTGGTAGCCGGAGTCAACAGCATTTTCAAGTTCCTGTGACGAAAGAGTGTCATCGGAACTGATTAGGCCAATCTCAATAAGCTTGCTCACTGCATCTGCAGAGATGTTGAACTCGCCCGACAAAGCCAAAGCCTCGAATAGTTCTTCGGCTGTCGCCTCCTCGATCGAGTTAAGTCCATTTAAACCGACGCTGAACGCCGCACTCGCATCACTGGATTCCACTAAAGAGATGGCAATAGGTGCGATTTTTAGTGTCAGCCCGTCGGCAGCCGTTGCATTGACTATCGACAAAGACGCATCCAGCAGTTCATCCATATCCACTGAGTCGGCTGCGAACGTCTCGCTCAGCCGGAGAAAATCGGACAACGCTTGCGCATTTATATTTTCGAAACCGACGCCCAGTTCGATCCCGTTGACGGAAGCATCAGCGACCTTGAGCTCACTGATACTCAGAAGAGAAGACGCAGTCAACAACTCGTCCGTTTCTTCATCAATTCCGCCGGAAATCACACTTTTCAGAGCTTCAACCGCCGTCTCGTCTACCACCAGCGAAATACGCTCAATGGCATAGTCATTTTCCCCCAGCCAGACGCCAGGCAGAAAGCTCCTAGAACTGCTGGACCCGGCAACTGACTGCACGCCAAGCCGGGTCTCCGAGTCAGCATCGCTGAACGACAGCTCATTGAGATCGAAGGACAAGGACAATTCTCTCACACCATCGCTCGTCTCAACGCTCAGCCCCAAGCCATCAATCAGCACTTCCGTCACCCCATCAGACAGCGCTATCCTTCCAATGTCAAAGCCCACACCCACATCGTCACTTCTAAGCAGAAGCTTAGCTCCGACACCCGCAGTGGTCAGCGAGATCGATTCTTCTTCCATCACCAAGCGGCCGTCGTACGCCAGAGTCTCAAGGCGCAGGCTGGCACTGCCGTCGAACCCAACCGAGGCATAGACCGTTGCTGCCGGGGCGCTTCCGGGATACTGCGGCAGCTGCTGACGGACTTCATCCCCTACCGGAAACTCCAGCTTGGTCCCGGCCGCTGCAAAACCCATTCCGCCCCCAACCCAGGGGCCATGTATCACATTCAGGGAACCTTCTGTGCGAAGTTCCCCTACGATCGCCGCAATCTCAGCCAGCAAGTCTCCGGCCATACCGTCAAGAGCAGGAGACACTTCCAAATCATAGCTGAGCACGCCTCCGCCAAAACCACGCTCATATTCAAAGCGATGGACGATCAGGTCATCTGACTGAATTATATCCGCTTCTATTGTGCTGATAGCCGATTCAACCTGCACACCAATGAATATTACACTGCCAAGATAGATAAGAGCCCCCGCAACGAGCGCTGCGGCGGCATAGAGGATGGTTTTATTCATTTTCTACCTCTTCAAAACATGAATCCAATGAGTTAGCTATGTGTGCAATAAGAACTCAGTTTTTACCCAGATTTTGGAGTTCAGGCGGAGCAAAAGGCTTAAGGGTCGAAGATCTTCGCTCGCCAGTTCTTTTAAGATCACGATTTTGTGCAGGCTCCGAAGTGTCACGTTAACTTCGCGTTCACTGAGACTAATCATTCACTCTTGGTGAAGAACAATAACCGGCTTTACGTTTCGGGACATCGGTTAAGCGCAGCACGGAGTAGATTGAGTCGTTGTGATAAAACGGCCCAGCAAAGCTGGTCCGCTCAACCAATTAATCAATAATCGCTTGCTGCACGGCATTTTCGAAATCATTCTGAGCTGGACGATAAGGTTGTTGCACCATAAATACTGCCGTTAGCTCCTCCTTAGGGTCTGAGTAGGAGCGCGTGCCAAACGCGCCACCCCAGCCAAAGGCGCCAGTGCTGCGTCGCTGATCCCCCAGAATTGGATTCTCTGACACAGCGACTGTATAACCAAAGCCCTGTCCTTTTACTTGCCGGCTAATGCCTTGATAGAGGCCGTTAGCTTGATCACTCGCCATCATACGAACGGTTCTAGGGCTCAGCAGCCGATTACCGAATAGTTCGCCTCCATTGACCAGCATCTGTTCGAAACGGAGATAATCATCAGCCGTGCTGTTCAAACCATAGGAGCCAGAAAAGTATTCAGTATCTGGTTCGTCAAAAAAGCGCGACATATCTCGATCGACGATGACAACACGCCTATCCTGAAACTCTGGCGGGACATTCCACCAGGTGTTATTCATAGATAGTGGCTCAAAGATCCTTTCTTGCACAAATCGTTCAAACGGGAGGCCCGATTCAATTTCTACTATGCGAGCTACAACATCTAAGGCAGTTGCCGCGCTGTACTGCCAACGCGAACCTGGCTGAAAGTCAAGTACATAGTCGCCAAACTTAGAGACCGTGTTTCCCAAGTTTGCCGGCGGTCGACGGTCTACTTGCGCAGAAATCGCGCTACCCAAACCGCCGCTGGCAAGCCCCGAGGTGTGAGAAAGGATGTCATGTACGGTAATTTCTCTGGCAGCTGATATAAGCCGGTAATCCGGCAAATTCTCTTGGTTTACGCGAATCGGGCTGATTTCCTCTTCTAAGGGATCGGCGAGAACGGCCACCTGCATGTCAGCAAATTCTGGAATCCATTTACTCACTGGATCACTTGGACGCATCCGCCCTTCTTCAATCATCATCATTGCTGCTACGCCTAACACCGGTTTGGTAGAGCTCATCATAATGAAAATGTTATCACGCGCCATGGGCAGATTTTTGGGCACATCCATAAGTCCATGGGCTTCGAAATGCACAATCTTGCCGCGCCGAGCTACAGCTGTCACTGCGCCTTGAATATTGCCAGCATCAATATGGCGTTGGATTACATCGTTAATCCTTCCAAGACGCTCTGTGGACATTCCCACCTCTTCTGCACTGGAGGCCCAGGGTATTTCTTGGGCCAACACCAAAGTAGCAGCAAAACAAGTAGTGAGCGCGATAAAGCTGTTAACCACTTGTCGGCTGGGTGCATGGCTATTTTTCATAAACTTTGCCTTTAAATGAGTGATGGACTTCAAATACTCGCTTCGAATATATAAAGGATCAGCGCCGTAAACAAGCGGCTACTTGTTAACAGCGCCTGCAAAACGGACCAGAAAACGATGATTGGCGTTTCGAGCGAGATGGGAGGCTTTTAGTAGAGCTTACAATGGACCGTAGCAAAGCGCGGATGTGATGTTAGGGCATTCAAAAAAATACCCCGATCGGCGCTGCCGATCGAGGTATCTGTTTTGATGCCTGACAATGACCTACTCTCACATGGGGAAGCCCCACACTACCATCGGCGCTGAGCGGTTTCACTTCTGAGTTCG
>DORE01000040.1 GCA_003514305.1 Gammaproteobacteria bacterium
TCCTTTACCGGCCGGAGGTCGGAAACGCGAGGGATACGGAGGGCGTCAGTCCCGCAACGCGGGATGAGCGAATAGCGAACCCGGAGAAGCCCGGCCTGTAGGGCGTGCCCTCTCCGCCTCAGTTATGGATTAGATAGTTTCCGCCCGGAAACTTACGCCGACTTTCTGCCAGCTTGCCAATTCTACGAAACCATATAGGATTAAATTATCTTCAAGGTAGAAGTTTGTTGGTTACCGACCTTTTTGTAATTAACAACAAAGGGAACTTGGTTATGAAATATTTACTTTGCCTCCTTCCAGCCCTGATGCTTTCTGCCTGTTCCTCGCAACCACGAGAACCAGAGCTACCAAAAGGCGAAATCGCTTTTCACAGCGAATGTCCAGGTGTTCCCTTCGCGAGGTATCGGGACCAAACAGTGAAGCTAACCTTCAATGAGATTCTGAAGAAGAATGCCGAAGTTACTGCTGCCTTAAAAGCTCGTACCAAGACAGTTGAGACGATCGACGGCAGTGTTGAAATCGGAGGTAAGGCTGGTTCGAGTACCGATAACAGCATCACAGGATCTGCTACCTACAAATCCCTGATAAGTGCAGATGAAGCCGAAGTGAGAAGCGCATACCAAGACTCGATTTGCGTAACTCGCGATGTCCTGGATAACGTTGAACTAAGCGAAGAACAACGAGAAGAGTTTGTAAAATCCTTGCTGAGTACCATCGAAGCCCGAAAGGCTTGGATCGCAAACCCAAAGAAATGAGCGGTTGGGTTGAGCCAAAAGTAACCTTTCGGAAAAGGGTTACCGATTCAACCGCCCTTCTCGTTGCAGAAATCACCAATCGAAATCCATACCAAATGGATATTCGTTGGGTTGATATAGACGTATTTGGCTCTCACCCAACGGGCGAATCCTTCGATGCAGGCGGCATCACCTTTTCGACCGGAACAACCACAACGGGCGCGCGCTTGTCATTCGGTGAAATCTGGGTCGAACCTGGAAACATGCTTAAAATTAACGCCAATGCCTCCAACGGCCCATTTCACATCGCGCCCTATTCAACTGGCCATTTTGACATCAAGCTCTGCCGTAACCCGATTCCTAAAGTCTCTAAATCGCGTTCTGAACCGAGTGCCGCATTCTCGGCTTCAACTATGACGCCAACAAGCATGAACAAAGCAGCGCCCGTCAAATCATACAGCCTCAATCCTTTGGTATCAGTGGAAATAGAAATCGTAAATCCTGACTTAGATGGAAAAGACTTCGTTGCGAAGCAAGAAGTTCGCATTAGTGATCCGGATGTTCTTCCAAACTGCCCAACCCGCAGCCCTGACAAAAACACTGAACTTGAAGAGGCCTACGAACTCACTTGCTTGAGGGAATCGGCATGCCAGTAGCCTCTGCCTTCCAGTCGAGGCCATTCAAGGAAAGCAGCTCACGTTCCTCATTTGTTTCCGCCCGGAAACACAGCCGAACCACAGTTCACCCCCGGAAATGCTCTCAGCCAAACCAGTCCATAAAGGATTTATGGGTCTCACACTCAAGCGAAGGCTGAATCTCCACCGAGCCAAAGCCCCCATCAGGTGTAATCGCATATGCCGCCACTCGAAAGGCCTCCAGTCCGTTTGGGAGAATTGCAATCGTTTCAAACGACGATTGAGAGAGGACGGCACAACGTCCCGAGTAATTGGGTGGCAAGTAACTGGTAGCAGCGGTGCCTCCTATTTCATCAGCGACCTGGGCGATTACGGCGCCGTAGAATTCGGGGCATTCCACTTTCACGATTGACCCTCTCGAAAACCATAGCCCTGGCAATGGGCCTCTCGATTAATCATGCTTTTCTTCCCTCAAAGGTCGCTTAACATCCCTATATGATATTATATATTCATCGGAGAAAGTAGAACCTGGAGGGAAGGCCTTCTACGACGTGACGCCGCTGAGTTTCCGGCCGGAAACTTATATCTATTAGATCCGGAATCGATTCCGAAATCCGAGACCTATAAGAAAGATAAGCGCGATTGCAATCAATCCCTGGGCTGCCATTAAGGCATACAGTGCGGGTTCTGCATCCTCGAAAATGTTCCGAAACCCGATGAGGCGCAAAACACCCGCAGCAGGAAGAAACGGGAAGGTCCATGCAAACGAGAACAACAACGGTGACTCGATGCTATCGAACACATAACGATAGATAAGGCCAAAACCCGCCCAAGTAAAAATGAGCCAAAGCATCGGTAGAGCTATCGATTGCCCATAGTTGGAAGTGCACTCATAAATTAGGTCGAGCGTATCCGCGAGAAACCCGCCAACTCCTTTCCTGCGAAAACGGTTAAATCGCATTTCCTCGGCGTGACACGTCAACGCCAGGCCATGATCCTTGTTAGCCTCTGCCAGCTCTTTGATTCGCTGCAGTTTGGCGCCCCTGTTGGGCTCCTGCCGCTTTTGCTTGCTGGTCATCTGGGAGCCAAACTCCACATCTGTAAGACTGAGGTGTTTTTGAAATTCAGTACCCACTAGATTTGGAACAGGTCCAAACTTCAGTCCATTAATGAATAATGGGCCCTTAAAGGTGGATCCTCGAAAAGAGAGCTCGCTTGTAAACACCTCTCCGTCTTTTTGACTAAATTCCAGTATTCCAGGAAAGTGGGCCTGTTTGAATACCACCTCACCAGGGCCAAGATCACTGAAGTTTAATTCTGTTATTGCGCGCTCAGGAAATCTGGTAAACGCAAAGATCATATGCCCGCTTACCATGCCGAGCCCATCGAAGCGCAGCCGCCTGACTTCTTCGAAATTGGCATCGGTGAAGCGTAAATAGTTCTTCGTCCCTTCATGATCCGGGAATCCGAGTCGCAGGCCATTCACGCATACGTTTCCGCTTCGCCACTCCGTCTTTGTGAAGTCAACCTGAGACAGATTTGAAGCGCCCGCGAAGTCCAGCAGCAGATCGCCTACATTCAGAATGGCTTCACGGAATGAAATACTGGTGCCCGTCGACGCTTTGATTTGGAAGTGGAATTTTGGACCCTGCATCACACAGCAGGAGTCAGCTTGCCCAGGTTTCTTAGATGGCGCAAAGCTCAAACGCTTCTCGCCTAAGTCTTGAATCTGAATCTCGGCATTGTTGTAAAACCTCGCACCGTTAAACAGAACCTTGCCTTGGCCACTAAAGGAGCCTCCCTTGAACTTAAATACATCAAACGAGGATCCAGCAAAGGATAAGGTTCCGCTTCCAAAATGAGCGTCCTGGAACACGACAGCGCCTTGGAACGTCCCTGCAAACGTAACATCACCATCGCCGAAGTCACACTTACCGAAATGCAGAGTCCTGGTGCCCCAGCCAATAAAAGGAAATTTCAAATCTCTTTGGCCAATGTCGCTCCGCAACTGCTCCCAATCAACCGCATCGAAGCAAATCTCAGCGCCATCTTTCGCTTCACGCTTAAGAAATTGGCTTGCTTCATCAGGGGTTCGACACTGCAAAATCGTCTGCAGGAGGGTTTGAAGCCTGTCGCCGCTGATACTTTCCATTTACTGTCCTTGTTCAAGTGGCGTGTATTTTAAGGTGAGTTTCCGGCCGGAAACTAAAAGGCCCGCGATCGCGCGAGCCTTCGTCTTTAGTCACCTTTAGCCTAGCAGGACCAATCCCTGCTGCATCCAATTTGTTTCCGGGCGGAAACTTTTTACGGAAGCGGTGCTGCCAAAGCCAACAATGCATCATTACCCAGCCGCAAGTTCGAATGAAAGGCCGCTTGCGCTTGCGTCACAGAAATATCCATTTCGTCAGCGGCCTCCTGGGCATTTCGCACCCATCCTTTCAAGCGCCCGAATTCCACGTTCAACCGGCACATCAAACGCTGATTTACCTTCAGATGTAGCGTTCCCTTCTTGTGAGCCTTTGCCTCGAAAGCGACAGCTCTTTGCCCGGTCTTTCGGTCGGTAAAATGAAAAAGCACTTTCTGGCCAGCCTCCCATGCCCGCCGGCCCGCTGGCGCCTCATGCCTGGTCTCAAATCCCAGATTATTAGCAACGGTCATTAGATCGTTCAAAAGGTCTGCCACGGTAGAATCGAGGGTAGGGGACTGATCTCCAAAATACCCATAATCCAGCGCTTTCCAACACTCCAGGATAATCCGATGATCGAGTTTGTACCTTTCGATCTCGGGCGTGCGCCCGTAACGCCAGCCTTCCTCAGCAAACGTCTTGACGTTGGATTTGTAATTTATGACGTTGGCTTTCTTGGTCATTCGCTCCACGAGCTCAATCAGCTGGTCATCAAAGTATTGATTGCAGTTTTTAATGAGCCAGGCACAGAGCGCATGCACATTATCCGGCGTGAAATCGATGCTCATCGAGGCCTGTAATTTGTCCATAACCCTTTGCCTTGTCTTCGTAGCCAGCCGGGAGGTAACCGGCCGGAAATTCTCGAACAGCTCATGCCAATAAACGTGCTTCAGGCCCTCAATCTTGAGCTTCAGCCCTTTGGCCAAGGCTTCGGTGCTTACCCCGAGCTCCCCAAGCAACACCGGATCGAGGCCGCAGATCCGCTCATAATCCCCGACCAAATCCGATAGATCGTTTTGGTAAAAATCAGACAACGCCTGCACCAGACCGAGACTAGTGATTAACTCCCGGCCAGTACTGATACGCTTCTTGGCTCTGGCCTCAATGGTTGCCTTTGGATCAAGATTGGAACAATCCGCGACCGTAGATTGAGGAGCAAAGTGTTGCTCAAACCAAAGATCAAACGGATCCACCCGCAACTCGTTAGACCGATAGCTCCGGCCACGATTGTGGCTGTGTTTATCTAAGCGGATTCGGACCACATCAACGACAGTGCGCGCGCGACGGTCGGCATCGGGGGTATCAAAAGAAAACTGGGCCAAAACTTCGGTTTCGGCCTTTCGACTTTCAATGGCAGACTGCAGAGATTTATCGTTCTGCCAACGTACCGGAATGATCAGGTAGATAAGCTTTGCGTTAGCTTCGCGAACGATCTTTTCTGACCAGGCTCCAAAGTGAGAGTATGGCGGGTTCGAAAAGATCACATCGCATCGCAGATCTAAAAGCACCTGGGCGAATAGGTCAGTTCCAACAGTGACAATGCTTCGGTCCTGGCGCTCAACCAACATCAGACTCTTTTCAATGGCATATCGATCGCCGTCAGTCAGACGCATTAGGGCGCGCCCGTCCCCAGCACCGACATCAAGCGCCGAAAAGATAGGGTATTTGTCGCTGAACGGATCCGAAAGAATTGCCTGTATGTCCTTTCGGACAGCACTCAACATCTCATCGGTAGTGGGATAAAACTCGAAATCTTCGGAATGGTCTTTCAGTGCGGAAACAAGCGCAAGTGTACTCATGATGGGATTCTCCTAACTCGCCTCGACGCCGGCGAACGCGCTGCCAGCTAACTACTGGCACCCTCAAATACTCACATTTCTACCGCATTGTGTCAATCTTTGGGTATATCTTTAGTATCGCCCATAACGTCTGCTGCTATCCTGAGTCAGAAGGGTGAACGCATAGAGAGCGGCGATATGATTTCCAGGGAAGAGATGGGGCAGATTGAGCGGAGTTGTAGGCCTTACAGGGTGAAGATCAACGCATGGTCTGCTTCTTTAAATTCAGAACCTCGCTACTACATAAACCTCTATAGCATGCCGGCAGGGGTAGGGCCCTGTCGAACGAAGCTCTGGTTTACGGACGATAACCCAAAAGTGCAGATCGATGACCGGTATTCGGCGCTTGATCATCGATTGAGCTCCCAGATCCAATATGTCCAGCAGGCGATCAATCGGTTTTTTGAAGAAAACAAACAATCGCTCTTGCAGAGAAAAAGAAGCAACCCGAACCCTTTCTAGTTTTCGGGGGATCCGTTTCCGCCCGGAAACATGAACCGTTTGGCATGATCAAAACCTGCTACTGGCAATAAACTCGACTCCAGGTACACTCTGGCTATCTCGTTGGTTCGAGATGAGGCAAGGATGCCCGTTCACCGCAGTATGGTCTCTCGGGTGCGTCACCTGCTCAGTGGTGAGCCTGGCCGGGGGCACCCAGCACCAACCTCCTTTTTTCGGAGGGGCAGGGCAGGGCGGCTACCCTGATCTGTCCAGCCGGTCATTTTTGTTCCGAACCATCCGAACCATTGGCCGCCCCTTGTCCATTACGCCGATCACGCCTGTATCGATCGCCGCACCCACCATATATATTCCTGGTCCCAGCCTTTGATAAGGCTCCAGAATCATCCGCCGCCACGATGTTATATCCAGGAGCACAGCTGAAAACGATGGGAGTCTGCGGATGACATCCCGATCGGCAATGCCGAGCCATGATCTCACTTCAATCTCGTGGGCTGTGACCACACCAATTGGCTGGTGAGAGGCGTAAGCATTGAGGGTGGCAAAATAGGTGTTATGTCGTCGGCGGAATTCCACAATGTCACTCGCTGATAAACTGTATAAATATACAGTTTATCAGGAGGGCTTTCGAGATGAAAAAGCTGGACGAAACGGGGAGCCAAGAATCGTAGTAAGTGCTTACTATAACTTAACTCGCTGTCCTGGGATGCGGGAACTGGATCAGGCGGAGCAAGAATACTGAGAAGGGGGTCGACCTTCCACGACTTGTCCCGTCTTGTAATCCACCTTCTGCGTCTCTTCCAAGTCAGTTTCGTAACGCCACCCGGGACCGTCGTTCGTCATTAGATAAAAGCTCCTGAAACAGTCATATCCACCCTCGTTCACCAGGCTCCCGGCAGCCCTGCAACTGGCTTTATTCGCAGCCTCAGATAAGTAACAATTTACTGAAGTACCCCGAATTCTGCCCACCAAAGCCTTCGCCTGTAGCTCTTTCTCGAATCTATCCCCAGCAACACCCCGCACCTTTGCACCCTCAACCGTCCTGAGGTTGCCTTTCAGCTCCGACAACACAGGATGAGCCTCATGGATCTGGTCGATTTCCAGCTCGTTCGCCACTTCCCAGCCATTCTGGCCCATGATGAACTGAAGCTTGACCAACCTTCGCTCGTCATTACCGTCCAGGGCCTCTAAACCAACAAATGCGGTCGCCGGGTTAGCGGAACCGTTGGTATAGAGTGTCGTACCGAAGTCATTCAATGCTGTGAGACGTTCATAATTCCGGCGGGTGTATCGTTTTGCCAGCAGCTTCAACGTGTCCAGACTTTGGTAGGTAGTATCTAACTTCCCCTGGATGACCTTGATATCGCCATATGTGGCAAAACCACTTCCTCGCAGCTCTGTCCCATGTTGTTCGGCGGTCAACACGATGGAGAAGGGCACTCCGAGTGGCTGAGAATCTCCGAACACCAGGTCCAGCTGATAGTTTCCCATAAGCGATTGGGTGTCAGGCACGCCTTGATCTTCAAGCTTTTGCTTCAAGCGCAAGTGCGGCACTAGGCCTGGCCCGTCCGATGGGACTTTGAACCTGTTGCCCGCCGGATTATCGTCAAACAATACGATTTCTGCAGAAAGATCAGCAAAAAAGTCTGAGCCCTGCCGCAACTCCAACGTACCTGATTTCAGAATGGCCTGTTCCACGGAGAATTGAACATCCCGAATTTTCCCAGATACGGGATCCTCAGTGCGCGTGGATGCCTGGGTTTTCTTTTCGTCGGGGGCTCGGTCAGACGCAGCCTGAGAAACCTGATCTGGCTCAGATTCACTAGTACATCCGAAGACTGCCAAAGCCACAAGGGCAATAATGATAGGTTTGAAGTTCTTCATTCAATTCCATCCTTAGACTTGATCAATTTTTGACTGCCGTTTTATCAGCAATAAAAACAGCTCTTTAGGTCCCATTTCCACCGATTTATCCACGAAAATGGCGAATAACTTTGCCCAGTAACAGCAAGGAAGCGGGGAGGGTAGGTGCTCTGAAGACGAAGCCCGAAGATCAGATCAGGGATCTTCCAACGCGCTCCTGGAGCCTTCGGTACCGCAGGCTTCTAAACTTTGGCAGCTCATTCACGAGCTGCTGAAATCGGCCAACCGTCCGCTCGCTCATGATCAGCCACTGATAGTCGAAGACGCCATGTTGGGTTTCGAGGAAAAGCTTTACGTCTGCTCTGGTCTCCTCAACCACTTTCACGAGTTCGAACTGTTCCACTGCGCCAAACGCCTCGGCCATCCCGTCCCCATGGGATTCAATCAACCGCGCAGCATCACTCAGCGAAATAGCGCCCTCTTCATGATTGGATAGAGTTAGCGCAGCGAACCTTAAAAATCGGTCTCGGGCGAGTCGCTTCATCGTGTGCATTGTGTAATCCTGCGTATTCCAGACCAAGGTTGCCACTGATTCCAGACGAAGCCTGCCACCCATTCCACGCGAAAGCTGCCACTGATTCCACGGCAAAGCTGCCACCTTGGCAGGCTGCCTGATTTCCCCATCAAAACGTCCGGCGCGGGATAACTAACGGTACTCTGCTCCTTTTCATCCGGAGAGGGTCAGATGCCAGCGAAGAGGTTATCCATGCGTAAAATCAAAGAAGTCCTTCGCCTCAAGTGGGAGCGAGGGCT
>DORE01000078.1 GCA_003514305.1 Gammaproteobacteria bacterium
TCGCGTGCGCCAGGTCATTGCTAACATCAACTCCCGTGACCGAAACCATACCGATACGAGGATCGCTTGCCTCCAACTGTATCAGCGTGGCTATTTCACGCTGAATCTGGTCAGCGATTCGCTGGGCCCTAGCACTCATTTCTGACACGGGACTAACCTTTTTTCCCTGCGGCAAAAACTGGTCTAGAGACTCCGGGCGACCTCAGTTCTCTCATAGACCTCGATTTTGTCACCTACCTTTACGTCGTTGTAGTTGCGAACACCGATACCGCACTCCATGCCATTACGCACCTCGTTAGTGTCATCCTTGAAACGCCTTAGGGACTCCAGCTCGCCTTCGTAGATCACCACATTATCACGCAATACCCGAATCGGCTTACTGCGATAGACAGTACCTTCGATCACCATACTGCCTGCGATCTGCCCGAATTTGGGCGAGTTGAACACATCACGCACCTCGGCAATTCCGACAATCTCTTCGCGAATTTCTGGCTCAAGCATGCCTCCCATTATGGCCTTGGCGTCATCAATGACGTCATAAATGACGTTGTAGTAGCGCACCTTTAAGCCTTCATTTTCGACGATATCCCTGGCCGATTTGTCGGCGCGCGTATTAAACCCAATCACCATTGCTCGTGAAGTGGTAGCAAGGTGAGCATCGGTCTCAGAAATTCCACCCACTCCAGAAGCGACTACGTTGACTTCAACTTCATCGGTGCCCAGTTTCTGCAGAGATCCGATTATGGCCTCCAAAGAGCCCCGAACGTCGGTTTTAATAATAACATTGAGAATCTTCTTCTGGTCTCGACCAATCCCGGCGAACATGCCCTCAAGCATGCTGGATTGTTGCTTCGCCTGCTGGCTATCTCTAAGTCGGTCCTTTCTGAACTCGGCTACATCTCGTGCCTTCTTTTCATCAGTCACAACAACAAACTCATCGCCCGCATCGGGCACACCGTTCAGACCGAGAATTTCGACGGGTATCGCAGGGCCCGCCGACTCAACATTCTTACCAAGCTCGTCTACCAATGCCCTCACTCGACCGTATTCGTAACCAGCCAGTACAACATCTCCCGTTTTCAATGTTCCATTTTGAACCAGCACTGAGGCGACCGAGCCCCGGCCTTTGTCGAGCCTGGATTCGATAACGACACCCTGGCCTGGTGCATCGGTGTAAGCTTTTAACTCTAGCAACTCAGCCTGCAACAGAATGGCTTCCAGTAAATTTTCGACGCCTTGACCAGTAATCGCCGACACTTCAATGAATTGGGTGTCGCCGCCCCAATCTTCCGGGATTACTTCCATTGCTGAGAGCTCATTCTTAACACGATCAGTATCAATGCCTTCTTTATCAATCTTGTTAACTGCAACAACGAGTGGGACTCCAGCCGCTTTCGCGTGTTGAACCGCTTCTTCGGTCTGGGGCTTAACGCCATCGTCGGCGGCGACGACCAAAACGATCACATCAGTCGCCTTGGCGCCCCGCGAACGCATGGCGGTAAACGCAGCGTGACCCGGAGTATCGAGAAAACTAACCATCCCATGCTCGGTATTCACGTGGTAGGCGCCAATATGCTGAGTAATCCCTCCCGCTTCACCGGCGGCGACAGATGCCTTTCTAATGTAATCCAAAAGGGAAGTTTTGCCGTGGTCAACGTGGCCCATGACGGTGATGACGGGCGCTCTTGTAACTTCTGCGCTGCCGACTTCAGCCGACAGGGAGTCAGCCAGCTGCTCCTCAATCGCATCTTCTGAGACAAATTTCGGCTTATGGCCCAAATCCTCAATCAGCAGTGTTGATGTGTCCTGGTCAAGCACCTGGTTAATAGTGGCCATCACGCCCATGTTGAAAAGCATCTTTATAATTTCACTGGACTTAACCGACATCTTCTGGGCCAAATCTGTCACAGAATTGGTTTCTCCGATTGTGATCTCTTTGGCAATAAACTCAGTGGGCTTTTCAAAAGCGTGCTGAGAACTAAGCTTGGACTTGGACTTGCGGGCACCACCGCGACGCCCTCGACTTCCCATGCCTTCAAAATCGTCTCCTTCGAGGACAAAATCATCATTGACATGAATCATTTTCGCCTGGCGTTTAGGCGCCTTCGCTTTGTTTCGCAGATGAGTTTTCTTCTTTACATCTGATTCTTCGCCTTCCTTATCGGTAGCTTTTTTCCGACGAGGAGCGGTTTTACCAGAACGATTTGCGTCTGGTTCAGTCGGCGGGGCAACCTGGGAAGGATCAACCAGCGGAGCTGGCTCCGGCTTGGCCTCTACAGCTGCTTCTTTCTCAGCTTCCTCTACTGCAGGGGTTTTGGGAGAGACAGCCTCTACTGTAGTTTCTGTAGTTTCTTCAGCTTCCGGCTCAAGTTCTGTTGCGGGCAGCTCTTCCTCTGTTGGCGTCTCAATTGCGCTTCGTTTAACGTAAGTTCGCTTCTTGCGCACCTCAACGTTTACTGTTTTTCCTCGGCCAGCAGAAGTCGTCGATTTCAGGGTACCTAGTGTCTTACGCTTTAACGTAATTTTCTTGGGCGCAGCAGAAGTCGCATCGCGATCGCCATGACTGCGGCGCAGGAATACTAGCAGGGTGTTCTTATCATCATTTGAGATCAGCTCGTCGGCCTTGGTGTGGGGTAACCCGGCTTCCTTTACCTGCGACAACAGTTTGTCCACAGAAACGCCGACCACTCCAGCGAGGTCGCTAATCGTTACATCTGCCATATAAACTCCCGTAAGCCTACGTCACTCGCGATTACTCAAACCACGGTGCACGTGCGGTCATGATCAACTCTCCCGCACGCTCTTCATCCATTCCTTCAATATCCATGAGCTCATCAACTGCCTGCTCAGCCAGGTCTTCCATTGAAAGGATATTTTTCGTCGCCAGCTGAAGCGCTAGCGCATCGTCCATGCCTTCCATGTTGAGCAAGTCGTCTGCAATGTTCGCCGATGAAAGGTCCTCCTCAGACGCAATCGCCTGGGTGAGCAGAGCATCCTTCGCACGATTGCGCAACTCGTTGGCAATTTCCTCATCGAAACCGTCGATCTGCAGGATTTCATCCAGCGGCACATAAGCAACCTCCTCCACTGAGGTAAAACCCTCCTGCACCAGCACTTCAGCAACTTCTTCATCAACGTCTAGTTTTTCCATGAACACAACGATAAATGTGTTGGCTTCCTGCTGCTGCTTCGCTGCCGCGTCCTCTTCACTCATAACGTTTATCGTCCACCCAGTAAGTTCACTGGACAAGCGTACGTTCTGACCTCCCCGGCCGATGGCCTGCGCAAGGTTATCTTCTTCGACCGCGATATCCATCGTGTGGCTATCTTCCTCAACAATGATAGAGGCTACTTCCGCGGGCGCCATGGAATTAATAACCAGCTGCGCTGGGTTATCATCCCAGAGAATGATATCGATGCGCTCATTTGCCAGCTCATTCGACACCACCTGTACGCGCGAACCGCGCATGCCCACGCACGCGCCCACGGGATCGATACGACCATCGTTTGTGCTAACCACAATTTTTGCTCGAGAGCCTGGGTCACGAGCTGCGGCTTTGATCTCGATTACCTCTTCGGCAATCTCCGGCACTTCGATTTTAAAGAGCTCAACAAGCATGGCTGGTGATGTTCTGCTGAGGAACAACTGTGGGCCTCGCTGCTCGGAGCGGACATCGGTCAATAATGCCCGTAAGCGATCTCCCATACGGAAGGTTTCACGCGGAATCATCTGATCTCGAGGCAACAGTGCCTCAGCGTTGCTCCCTAGATCAACAATTACACTGTCACGGGTGACTTTTTTGACCGTTCCGGCAACCAGCTCACCCACACGACCTTGATAATCACCGATTATAATCTCGCGCTCTGCTTCCCTGACTTTCTGCACGATAACCTGCTTTGCTGTCTGGGCGGCAATGCGACCAAACTCTACGTTATCAATCTTTTCCTCATAAGAATCGCCGATTGCTAGACCCTCATCTCTCTCACCAGCCTGATCTAGAGTGAATTGGGCCGCTTCTTCCAGATATTCTTCATCCTCAACTACAGTCCAGACACGGAAAGTTTCATACTCTCCAGTATCGCGATTTACTGAGACTCGACAGTCAATCTCTTCACTGCCGTGTAACTTTTTGGTCGCTGTAGCCAAAGCCGACTCAATTGCTTCAAAAATAACGCCACGAGACACGCCCTTCTCGTTCGAGACTGCGTCCGCAACCATCAATATTTCTTTACTCATCATAATCGTGTCACCAAACCCATCACTGACTGGGCACTCTCTGGTCTAACAGAACTCAAAGAGCGTCGTTGCTTCAGTAAACAATATTCGCTTTTTCTATCTCTTTGTGCGGCAATCTAAAATAACTTCCGTCGACTTCTATCCGCACTACACCGCTGACAACGTCTTGCAAAATACCCTTGAATTTTCTACGTCCTTCTATGGGAGAGCGCATCCTGATATCCACCTGTTCGCCGCAATACTGTTGAAACTGCTCGACGGTAAACAGCAATCGATCAGTCCCTGGAGACGACACTTCAAGCGTATACTCACCGGCAATCGGATCTTCAACGTCAAGTATCGCGCTCACTTGCCGGCTAACTTGCTCACAGTCTTGGATCGTGACGCCTGCGTCACGCTCGATGAAGATCCTGAGCACCGAATACTTGCCCTGTGGAGTGTGCTCAACACCCCATAGCTGAAGCCCTAATGCTTCCACCGTCGGATTCACCAGTTCTGTTACTTTGTTGACGCTACTCTTCACAACCCCCTGAACCTCTGCTCCCTCACGGCCCGTTTCTGTACATGAAACCCAGAAACAAAAAATGGGCCCAAGGCCCACTTCCCCAATACGCGGCCAGGTACTCCCAAAGCCCGGTGCGTATATTGTCCCGCCGCTCGACACATTCACCGCGGTGAAGGAGCTCCGAAACTGGGGCTGGTCACAGCAGTTGCGATTGTGCTGGATCGAGCCTGCCAAAGGCGTTGTTCAGCGGATCCAAAATTTGGTAGCGGGGGCAGGATT
>DORE01000111.1:0-3235 GCA_003514305.1 Gammaproteobacteria bacterium
TATGAAGCGCCGATAACACTCGACGATGCAGTAGCCGGAACAGTCCGCCTGGAGCTGAACCTCGACTATATTGAAGCGGGCGCAACGAATAGTCTACTGCTTATTCTTGGCGCAACCTGCCTGTTGCTCACCGTCTGTGTTTTGCTTAGCGGTACGTATTTCCAATACGCGGTGAGCTTCCCAGTCAATCTGTTGGCGTTTGCTCTCAGCAATATCCGCAAGGGTGAGATAGACACGTGCCCGGAGCCCGATGCCAATCATGAACTCAGTGCCGCAATTCGTCAGTATAATGCAACAGCAGAATTTCTTGCACAAAATGCTTCTCTGAAGCAGCCCAGCACTCAGGAGCTCAATTCGGAAGATCAAAACCAGGCCATCGCGGCTGGAGAGCATGCAACCACGTTCCTGGTAATCAGCTTAACCAACTATCAGTATCTTGCCTCGACCTTACCAAACAAGATACTAGTTGAACTGTTAAACAAATTTTACTTCTACATTGATAAAGCTTCTCGCCTCTACAACGGTAACGTTTGTTTTTGCGCAGATGGTGAAGCTTTCATCAATTTCAGCGAAGTTAGGATCGTCGATGATCAGGCTTTTTTCGGGGTCTGTTGCGCACAGTTGTTTTTAAAGATCATTGATGGCATCAACGAGATAGCCGATGAAACGATACCGGCGAAATACAGGATAGCCGTACACAGTGGGCAACAAGTCAACCGCCTCTACTCGCCCATCACCCAAACCAGCAACAACTTGAGAGGTGAGACGCTAGATGAAGCGCGGACCATATGCGAAAGCTGCCCAGATAATGCCGTGTTGATTTCAGCCGTCACCTATGAAAAAGCCGGTGGATCGAGCCGATTGCATGCAGAGGAGCACGCCGAGGTTTGCGAAACAGAGCTGATTTCCACTTTTCTCGCAGGAGAGCCGATGTCCGAATACAAGCTGTTGATAGAGAGGCAGGCGGTTCAGCTAATTAATTTGTTCGCCGACTAAAGTCTTAATATCCATCCCTCAAAGCTTACTTCTCACCCATAACGAGTCAACCCGCCTAAACCAAGACTTCGATGCGATCCACGTTTTGAAAGCCGCGGGGCAACTTGTTACCCCGCCGCCCGCGTTCGCCCCGGTAATGATGCAAGTCAGCAGGCTTCAAATTATGGTGACGTCTACCGGCATAAACAGTAAGGGTATCTTTCGCGGATAAAGTCGTCATGGCGACAACGAATTCAATTCGCTCGGCAACTCGAGCGCTCGGGATATTAATGATCTTGTTACCCTTGCCTTTGGCCAAACGGGGAAGTTCGCCAAGCGGGAACATCAGCATCCGTCCCTCGTTGGTCACCGAGACAATCATCTCGCTGCCATAGTCTCTTATCAGCACAGCCGGCAGCAACACAGCCCCTCTGGGCAAACGCAATATGGCCTTGCCCGACTTGTTTTTGCTAATCAGATCCCCAAGTTTGGCCACAAAACCATAACCTGCATCACTAGCCAGCAAGACGTCTCTGTCGTCATCACCGATAACTACCCCTTCAAAAGTCGCACCTGACGGCGGATTCACCTTACCAGAAACCGGCTCCCCCTGACCGCGAGCCGAAGGCAACGTATGCGCCGGCAGGGAATACGCGCGACCCGTAGAATCAAGGAAAATAGCCGGCTGGTTGCTTTTCCCGCGCGCTGCTATCCGAAAGCCGTCACCCGACTTGTACTGCAACGTGCGTGGATCAACATCGTGACCTTTGGCCGAGCGCATCCACCCCCGCTCTGACAGAACAATCGTGACCGGTTCAGTAGAGAGCAGTTCCGTCTCGCTGAAGGCTTTGGCTTCTTCGCGCTCCACCAGCCTAGACCGCCGGGCATCGCCGAAATCCTCTGCATCGCTCTCGATTTCATTCTTGATAAATGTTTTGAGGCGACTCGCGGACTTAAGTAATTGCTCAAGGGTTTTTCGTTCATCGCTAAGCTCTCTCTGCTCGGCTTTGATCTTGATCTCTTCAAGCTTAGCCAGGTGCCGCAAACGAAGCTCAAGAATCGCTTCTGACTGTCGCTCGCTTATCTTGAATGCTTTCATCAACGCCTGCTTGGGCGTATCTTCCTTACGAATGATCTTGATGACCTCATCCATGTTCAGAAACGCTACCAACAAACCATCAAGAATATGCAAGCGGTCAAGAATCTTATCAAGACGAAACTGAAGCCTGCGCCTGACCGTGACAGTTCGAAACTGCAGCCATTCTCTCAACAGGCTAATAAGGCCTTTTACCTCGGGGCGCTTATTGATTCCTATCATGTTGAAATTTACACGATAGTTCTTTTCCAAATCGGTGGTAGAGAAAAGGTGCGACATGACGCTATCAACTTCAACCCGGTTCGAGCGCGGCACGATAACGATTCGCGTTGGATTCTCATGATCCGATTCATCTCTCAGATCGACCACCATAGGCAGTTTCTTTTTCTGCATCTGAGCGGCAATCTGCTCGAGGATCTTTGCCCCGGAGACCTGATAAGGCAAGGCGGTGATGACAATCTCACCGTTCTCTTTAACGTAGGTCGCCCGGGCCTTAATAGTTCCGCGACCGGAACGGTACATCTCCTCAATTTCAGATTGAGAAGTAACAATTTCCGCTTCAGTGCAAAAATCCGGGCCCTTGATGTGCTTGCTTATATCTTTAAGTGTTGCTTTTGGATTGTCGAGCAGGTCAATCAGAGCCTTTGCGACTTCGCGAAGATTATGCGGCGGAATGTCTGTCGCCATCCCGACAGCAATACCACTACCACCGTTAAGCAAGACGTTTGGCAAACGCGCAGGGAGCATTTCCGGCTCATCCAGTGTGCCATCAAAGTTCGGCTTCCATTCAACGGTACCCTGGCCTAACTCACCCAGGAGTACGTCTGCAAAATCACGCAGACGAGATTCCGTATAGCGCATTGCCGCAAAGGACTTGGGATCGTCCTGCGAACCCCAATTACCCTGTCCATCCACAAGTGGATATCGATAGGCAAATGGCTGTGCCATCAAAACCATGGCCTCATAGCAGGCGGCATCACCATGGGGATGGAATTTGCCGATAACATCCCCAATGGTTCGCGCCGACTTCTTGAATTTTGCTGAAGCCTTCAGGCCAAGCTCAGACATCGCATAAATGATTCTGCGCTGCACCGGCTTAAGCCCATCGCCGATACTGGGCAACGCACGATCATTGATGACATACATCGAGTAATTCAAATACGC
>DORE01000111.1:3291-6379 GCA_003514305.1 Gammaproteobacteria bacterium
CTTGTCCATCTACAAGTGGATATCGATAGGCAAATGGCTGCGCCATCAAAACCATGGCTTCATAGCAGGCGGCATCACCATGGGGATGGAATTTGCCTATAACATCCCCGATGGTTCGAGCCGACTTCTTGAATTTTGCCGAAGCCTTCAGGCCAAGCTCAGACATAGCATAAATGATTCTGCGCTGCACCGGCTTAAGCCCATCGCCGATACTGGGCAACGCACGATCATTGATGACATACATCGAGTAATTCAAATACGCGTGCTGGGTGTAGCTGCGCAGCGCAATCTGCTCAACGCCGTCGTCACCGAGAATAATGTCTTTGTTCATAGGTTTCCTCGCTGGCAACCTGTAGTTGCGGGGCAACTATTCAGCATAGTCAGCCAAATTTCCGCTTTCTTCCAACCAAGCCTTCCGATCTGATGCCCGGTTTTTCGCCAGCAGGATGTCCATCACCTCCAGCGTGCTTTTCTTTTTGCTGTTGGTCGCGGTTTCAAGGGTCAGCTTTACCAACCGGCGTGTGTCCTTAGCCATCGTAGTTTCTCGCAGCTGCATTGGATTCATCTCACCCAGCCCCTTGAAGCGCTGGACATTGATCTTGCCGCTGCGCTTTTCTGCGGCGATACGATCGAGAATGCCATTCTTCTCATCTTCATCGAGTGCGTAAAAGACTTCCTTGCCCACATCGATACGGAACAGCGGCGGCATGGCAATGTACACGTGGCCGGCTTCCACCACCGGCCGGAAATGCCTAACGAAGAGCGCACACAGCAGTGTCGCGATATGGAGCCCGTCCGAATCGGCGTCTGCCAGAATGCAAATTTTCCCGTAGCGCAGATCATCGATCTTACTGGACCCGGGATCAACACCAAGCGCTATGGCAATGTCATGAACAGCCTGTGAAGCCAGAATCTCGGCCGAGTCTACCTCCCAGGTGTTCAGAATCTTGCCGCGCAAAGGCATGATCGCTTGAAATGCGCGGTCCCGCGCCTGTTTGGCTGAGCCCCCAGCCGAATCCCCTTCCACAAGGAAGAGCTCGCCTGCCATCACGTCTTCGGTGGAGCAATCCGCCAATTTGCCGGGCAGCGCCGGCCCAGCTGTGACTTTTTTACGCGCAACTCTTTTGCTGGCCTTGAGCCTGCGCTGCGCATTGCTGATACATAACTCAGCGATTGCCTCCGCCTCAGCGGTATGCTGATTCAACCAGAGGCAGAATTCATCTTTGATGACGCCGGAAACAAAAACTGCGCACTGACGAGAAGACAGCTTTTCCTTGGTCTGACCCGAAAACTGAGGGTCGACCAGTTTGGAAGACAGTACATAACTGCACTTTTCCCAAACATCTTCAGTTGCCAGCTTGACTCCGCGCGGCAGCAAGTTACGCGATTCACAGAATTCCCGCAGCGCCTCCAACAAACCAGTACGTAAACCGTTGACGTGGGTGCCCCCTTGCGGAGTTGGGATCAGGTTGACATAGCTTTCCCCAATAACATCGCCACCATCCGACAGCCAGTGAAGCGCCCATTCAACGGCCTCATCATTGCCTTTGATAGAGCCAAAAAAAGGCTCTTGCGGGACGCACTCGCAGTCAGCAGTTGCCTGCATCAGATAATCAGTCAAACCATCTTCAAAGCACCACTCCTCGCTTTGCGCCTTAGCCTCGCTGACTGTTTTATCGACAAACGTCACCCGCAGTCCGGAACACAAGACCGCTTTAGCGCGCAGCACATGTTTGAGCTTGGGAATGGAGACCTTTACAGAATCAAAGTACTTCTCATCCGGCAAAAACGTCACGGTAGTTCCAGTATTTCGCTTACCGACCTTGCCAGTGACTTTGAGCTCAGAGGCTTTTTCTCCGCCCTTGAACATCATTGAATAGACTTTTGAGTCACGCTTAACCGTCACCTCAAGCCTTTTTGACAACGCGTTAACCACAGATACACCGACCCCGTGCAGCCCGCCTGAGTACCGATAATTGTTATTGGAAAACTTACCACCCGCATGAAGGCGAGTCAGTATAAGCTCGACGCCCGAGACTTTTTCATCTTTATGCTGATCAACAGGCATTCCCCGGCCATCATCGCTCAATTCAACGAGTCCGTCCTGGTGCAAAGTCAGCGTAAGCTGGCTGGCGAAGCCCGCCAAGGCCTCATCGACGCTGTTATCGATCACTTCCTGAATCAAGTGGTTGGGACGGGTTGTGTCCGTATACATGCCCGGACGCTTGCGAACTGGATCAAGCCCGGTAAGTACTTCAATCGCATCGGCGTTGTAGTTATTGGACATCTAAAATGGATTCAGAACAGGTGCATTAGTGGCTGCAGATCAATAATAACCTATCGCACGGATTCAGCAATTCTTGATAGAAAGAACGACTCAATCGCGGGTAATTCCTCTGCATAGCCTTCGTAGCTGTGATTGCCCCCTTGCCTGATCACAAGCTCGGCTTCGCTGAACTTCTCAGCGGCGAGACGATAATCCAGAGTTTCGTCATCAGTCTGCAACATCACCCTGAAATTATGGGGGTACTTAAGGGCCTTGCAGTCAAGTTCGTGCAGCTCTCCGATATAGTCTTGCGTCACTTTATGAACGTAATCGATGTAGTAGTTCCTGTGATCACCCAAATAGGAGCTCCAAGTGTCAAAAGGGCCGACTGCCGGGTTAATCAGCACAGCCGGCAAATTGAACTGCTCCGCCAGGCAAGTTGCATAGAATCCGCCAAGGCTGCTTCCAATCAACCCCAACCTGTCGATTGGCAAGGTATCAATCAGCGCCCTGAGTTCCACCATTGTTGCAATAGGCCCGAACTTCAGAAAAGGCACGTGAATGCGACCTGACAAGCCCCTGGAATTGCAATAAGCCACTGTCTGCTGGGCTTTACTTGATTGCGGGCCGCTCAGAAACCCGTGCAGGTACAGAATGTGGAGATCAGTAAACAATGTGGTTTCTCAGCACAGCGACGACAACCAAAGCTGGTGTGATAGCAAAATTTAGACGGCAAACAAACAAGCGCGGTGGGTCAAAACCCACCGCTGTTGAAGTCTGCATCAAATTGCTCACCCCCGACGCGAAAGACCCGCGTTTCGA
>DORE01000193.1 GCA_003514305.1 Gammaproteobacteria bacterium
TAACGTGAATTTGGGACGGGGGTTAAATTACATACCTAGCAGCAGCAGCTAGTCTTGCAGCATTCACAAGCCTTTCTTTCGCAGCAGTCTTTTGCGCCGCAATCGCAGGTGCATTCTTCAGACACCATGATTTCCTCCATTACAGTTGCTATTTTCAATCACATCGGCCAACTCCCTCAGCTGAGTGGCGACCTCGTTGCGGTTCAATCGATAAGTCCTCTCGCGGCCTACTTTGTCGAAAGCGACTATATCGCGTTCAGCAAGAACCTTTAGATGCCTCGAAACAACGGAAGAGTCGACACTGCAACAATCACACAAGCACATTGCATTCTGTGATGACTCACAACGACATAGTTCGTATACGAGCGAGAGACGATTAAATTCGCCAAGCGCCTTGAGAAAGTCTGCTGTTTTTTGAGTTTGTTTGACATCCATAAATGCATAATTGCACAACTATGCAATTATATCAACGCCTCAGAGTGAATACATGCCAAAAACAAAAAGTCCCAAATCAGTGCAAGGCCGCCCAGTTGGCGAACGATTAACACTATTATTGTGCAACGTTTGGCTTCGACCTACCCGTTTTCTTCGGCTTTGATCTGTGTGCAACTTGGCACGGTGCCATTCTATTTCTACTTTTCCTTTTGATTCATGATCTTAGCCGTAATTTCAGAGGTAAGCCCGGTTTTACCGGTAGTTTAAGTCAACATTGGCGCGAAACTTGAAGTTGAACTCTGGTGATGAACAATAATGCTGCAAGAACTGCCCCGTTTTTGGTCTTTACCGACCTCGATGGCAGCCTTATCGAACACGAGACCTACTCCATGGAACCGGCAAAGCCAGCCCTGGCGGAACTAGCACGGAGGGGCGTAACACCGATATTTGCCTCAAGCAAAACAGCAATCGAAATAATGGCTATTCAACATGCCAACGGCATCAGTGCCCCATTCATCTGCGAAAACGGCGGAGCTATGTACGACTCGTCAGGCAACGTCCTGACGGCTTTCGGTTTGCCACGTAAAAGTTGGCTGAAAAACGTGCATCACCTCAGAGGGCGAATGTCTGTAGAGTTTAATGGTTTCTCAGACTGGCCTGTTGAGAAAATAGCTGAGCTCACGGGCTTGTCTCTGGGAGACGCCGAAAAGGCACAGAACCGCGGATTTACCGAACCGATGTTGTGGCATGATACGCAAACGAACTTCCAGCTCTTTCAAAAAGAACTACAGAAACTGTCACTCATTACGCAAGAGGGGGGGCGTTTCATCAGCATTCAGGGTCAGTTCGATAAGGGCAAGGGTATGAGATGGTGGCAAGCACGCTACAGCGAGCCCCGCCCTTTCCTGGTTGCGCTTGGTGACAGTCCGAATGACTTATCACTTCTTAATGCCGCTGACGTGGCCGTCGTCATTAAGTCTGATAAATCTGATCAGCTCGACTCACTGGGCCCAGCTACCGTAATTCACACCAACATCCCCGGCCCAGCGGGCTGGAATGAAGGTATCAAACAATTTCTAAACCTACTCGATTCGCAGCACCTGCTCATTTCATGATGGAGGAATAATGGGTGATTTTCATCAAAACGGAATCGTAACGACTCTGCATAACCTCAGGCAACGTTCACTAGAGGCAATGGAGGCAGATCTAACCCGGTTTCAAAAAAGCAGACCCATGGGTCTGGTACTTCCTTCGCTTTTCTCTGAGCTCGAAGGACCAGCGCTATCAAGCATCGTGGAAGAATTGGCCGATGTTCCCTATCTGAGCGAGATCGTAATTGGGCTAGATCGAGCAAGCGAAGACCAGTATCGGTTCGCAATAAACTACTTTTCCAGGCTTTCTCAGCACCATAAGATTCTGTGGAATGATGGGCCCAGACTGCGTGCTATAGATGCCCAGCTTAAAAGACTTGGCCTTGCTCCTGTGGACGAAGGAAAAGGTAGAAACGTCTGGTATTGCTATGGTTATGTCTTAGCTTCAGGGAAAGCAGATGCGGTAGCGTTGCATGACTGTGACATTTTGACTTATGACCGCAGCCTGCTTGGACGTTTACTGTATCCAGTGGCAAACCCCAACTTTAGCTACGCATTCAATAAGGGTTTTTACTCACGAGTTGCAGGTGACCGAATTTCCGGGCGCGTTGTACGCCTCTTCGTGACACCGCTTATACGAACGCTGAAGAAAGTTTATGGTTGCTCGGAATTTCTGGATTATATGGACAGCTTCCGCTATCCACTTTCCGGCGAATTCAGTATGCGAGCCTACGCCATCAGTGACTTGCGCATTCCAAGCGACTGGGGGCTGGAAATTGGAGTGCTTTCGGAGATGAAGCGAAATTACGCAACGAATCGGCTATGTCAATCAGATATCGCTGATGTTTATGACCACAAGCACCAGGAGCTCTCAGCGGGCGATCGAAAAAAAGGTCTGTCAAGAATGAGTTTGGACATCGCAAAAGCCCTATTTCGCAAACTAGCAACCAACGGAGAAGTTTTTACGCCTAACACGTTTCGCACAATCAAAGCGACTTACTATCGTATGGCGCTAGATTTTGTGAATACTTATCAACATGACGCGGAAATGAATGGACTGACTTATGATCGCCACATGGAAGAGGCCTCAATAGAGATGTTTGCAGGCAACATTATGGAAGCGGGCGAGCAATTTCTTGAACGACCCATGGAGACGCCTTTCATCCCAAGCTGGAATAGGGTCATAAGTGCTATTCCTGATATCCTTGAGCAGCTAAAAACAGCCGTTGACGAAGACCATGCGGAATTCGATCCCTGACCAACATGCAAGAGCAGACTCAAGCAAGCGAACATGATCTTTTGCGGCGGGTAAGGGAGCATCTAACTGTCCTTTATCCCGACGAAGATCTCGATGTCTTGAGTGAATATCTGGTGACAGCTATGAGCACGGGTCGCTGCGTGCAGCGCTCGATACCGAACACAAGCCATTGGGATCAGAGTGACTGTGTTGTCATCAGCTATGGCAATACCATAAAAAAACGGAATGAGCTGCCGCTTGTTACCTTGCGGCGTTTTCTGAATACGCACCTGAAAGACAGCATCTCAACGGTTCATATTCTTCCGTTCTTTCCTTTTAGTTCGGATGACGGCTTTTCTGTGATTGACTATCTAGAGGTAAATCCTGCAATCGGAGGATGGTCAGAAATTGAGGACATTGCTAGCGATTTCAAGCTAATGTCCGATCTCGTTATCAATCATGTCTCGCGCCAGAGCCGTTGGTTCGAGAACTTTAAACGCGGGTTGGAACCGGGCAAAGGCTATTTCTTCGAGGTAGACCTAGAAGAAGACTACAGCGCAGTAGTAAGGCCACGAAACTCACCCTTGTTTTCTTCTGTGGAAACCGTGGATGGAGAACGCCACGTCTGGTGCACATTCAGCAATGACCAAATGGACCTGAATTTCCGAAACCCAGAAGTATTGAAAGAATTTGTTCAAATTGTCCGGAATTATCTTGACCATGGGGTTAGCATTTTCAGAATGGATGCTGTGCCCTTCTTGTGGAAAGAGCCGGGCACATCCTGCATTCATCTCCAGCAAACCCATGAAATCATCAAGCTTTTTCGGACACTGATCGAATATCATTCTTCAGAGGCGCTGATTATTTGTGAGAACAATGTGCCCAACAGGGAAAATTTGACCTATTTCGGCAATGCCAATGAAGCACATATCATCTACAACTTCTCCTTGCCTCCCTTGCTCGCCTACACCCTGCTAGCAGCCGACTGTCGTCACCTAAAGACGTGGATGATGAGCATGCCTCCAGCCCAGTTCGGCACCACCTACCTGAACTTCATTGCGTCTCACGATGGTATTGGACTCCGCCCTCTTGATGGTTTACTCAGCAATGAAGAGCGGGACAAACTGGTCCGCAGGACAAAAACCGCTGGGGGCAAAGTCACTTACCGCCGCGCCAGAGAAGGCTATGACAAACCGTACGAGCTGAACATTGCGCTCTTCGACCTGCTGCAAGGCACGTTCGATGGCTCTGGAAAGGACTTTGGATACGAGCGCTATATCTGTGCTCACACAATCATGCTTGCACTTGAAGGCATCCCGGCAATTTACATACAGAGCTTTCTAGGTACGCGAAACGACCTGGCCCGTGTTGAGCGTACGGGCTACAACCGATCTATCAATCGTCAAATCTGGCAAGAGGAAGATCTCGAAAACGAACTGAAGGACTCGAGGTCCCCGCATGCCCGTATTTTTCAGGAAGTTACGCGACTTTTGGCAATCCGCAAGAAGCAGCATGCCTTTCATCCCAACGCCACCCAATACACCCTGCATCTGGGTCACGAAATTTTCGCGTTCTGGCGCCAAAGTATCAATCGGGATCAGAGTATATTTTGTGTCAGCAACGTAACCGACGAGGAGAAATCAATCTGTCTGGCAGATATCAATCTGATCAGTATCGACGTGTGGCAGGATCTGATAAGCGGAGAATACTACCCGGATATCGGAGAGTATCTCAAACTGCGTCCCTACCAAACGGTGTGGATCAGCAACAAGAGTCGGGAGGAAACCTCACCTATCTAGGCCCGAGGCGCATCAACATAAGTCAGCCTAATTGTTGGATTCTTCTTGCTCTGCGCGCAGGTTGCAGGCCGTTATCTCCGGCATATTGGCAACATACTTGAGCATCATTGCGCCTTTGATGTCCTGTCTTTCCAAAAAAGGCGTTGAATCGTCGACGTAAAAGACTCGATTGGTAGTCGCCACCAGCTCCTCATCCATCATGGTGGCACATCGATGCAGCCCAAGATCGCTGGGATAGTTTCCTTTAGACTCAGGGTGATACATAAAAACTTCTTTGGTATCGGTGAAGTAAACCACCTCCACGACACCATCGTGGTTAGTGTCCCTAGCACACATGTCGTAGATCAAAAAATTGTCGCAGTACTCGGCATTGAGCGGCCGCGGGCTGTTCACAAAAGACCCACACGCAGTCATCAGAGCAATATAGACAAAGAGACCGAGTTTGAATCCGAATCTGCTAATAACGCTCATGGTAAAGTAATTTAAAACTGCTGCGGGCATAAGCCTTAACACGTTTAGCTTGAGTAGAAACATAACACGACAAGGTGAACGCAAAAAGTCAGATAGCGGCAAAGTTGGCCGGATGTCGCATGCTCAACTAGCCGGGCACGTATCGCGGACAAGACACAGCTGACACCCAGGCGTGAAGCCAAGCCGGCTTATGAAAAGACTCCGACGGACAATCAGGTGCTTGGGAAGGCGTAGCGGGCCCCTTCCGTTACGCTGCTAGTTGGCCAACGTTGAGTCATCGTCTTGCGTCTGGTGTAAAATCTAACGGCATCCGGACCGTACACATACAGATCTCCGAACAAAGATCTCTTCCAGCCGCCGAAGCTTTGGCTGGAAATGGGCACAGGCAGAGCAACATTTACTCCGACCATGCCGACCTGGATGTTATCGGTAAAATAACGGGCTGCCTCTCCGTCTCGGGTAAACAAACAAGTTCCATTCCCAAATTCATGTTCATTTATCAGCTTCATAGCCGCACCAAGAGATTCCACACGCATCACACACAGCACTGGCCCAAAAATCTCATCTTGATAGATGGACATGCCTGACTGAACTCGATCAAACAACGTAGCACCGATGAAAAAACCAGACTCATTACCGACAACCGAAAACCCCCTACCGTCAGCCAG
>DORE01000260.1 GCA_003514305.1 Gammaproteobacteria bacterium
AGACTTATGGTTCAGGAGCAACTTTCGGCGATTCCAGATGGTTCTGTGGTGGTAATAGACGGGCTTGCGCTCGGCGTGCTTGACCGGGAAACCACTGAAGTACGGCATCGCCTGCGCCTCATTGCGCTCTGCCATCACCCATTAGCTCTAGAATCGGGATTAAACCCCAGTCAGCAGTCTTGGCTGTTTGAATCTGAGCGGCGAGCGTTGACGAATGTTTATGCGACACTGGTTACCAGCGACAACACGCGTCGTATTTTGACGCGGGATTTTACCGTATCAGAAGACACTATCACTGTCGCCGTGCCGGGTACCGATCGCAGAGGTTTCGCTGAGTGTAAGGGGAGACCAACTTGTTTGCTGACCGTAGCTTCACTGACTCAGCGCAAAGCTCATGATATTTTGATCTCTGCGCTAGCCGATCTTGCTGGGCTAGACTGGCAGGCCCGCTTTGTTGGCGGCGACCACTTTGATAAGGATTGGGCGCAGATATTGAGAAAACAAGTTGCAAAAGAAAAACTGGAGAGTCGTATTCACTTTGCCGGGTTGGTTCCGGATGTTGATATCGAATATCAGCAGGCCGATGTCTTCGTTTTGCCTTCGCGGTTTGAGGGTTATGGAATGGTTTTTGCGGAGGCACTTTCAGCAGGTTTGCCAATCATCGCTACTAGGGCAGGTGCGGTGCCGGACTTGGTTCCCGATACCGCAGGTCTGCTTGTTGCTCCCGATAACCCCGGGGCTCTTGCCGAGGCAATCCATTCCGTGCTCACCGCCGACGGTCTGCGTCAGCAGTTGCAAACAGGGGCCAGAGCATGTGCGGAAAAGTTGCCAACCTGGCGAGAAAGCGCAGAAAAAGTCTTCAACCTACTTAGAGAGGTTAGTCAAAATGACCGGCTTTAGTGCTGATTGGCTTAACCTAAGGGAACTAGCTGATCAGCAAGCTCGTAACAGTGCACTATTGCGTTACGCTGCTGCTTTTGCTTCGACCGAAGTGGATGCGCAATCCGTTGTTTTAGACTTGGGAGCGGGCACTGGGTCAACTTTCAGAGCATTTGAGCATATCAGCCCTTCGCTTGAGTCTCCCCTGACCTGGCGCTTTGTTGATAACGACAGAGAGTTGCTCGAAGAAGCGGCGCGTCGAGGGCACGAAGGTCGTCCGATTGAAACCTATGAACTCGACTTAAATAGAGTTGAAGATTTGCCGCTTGGAGGAGTACGGCTAATTACGGCATCAGCACTTTTTGATTTGGTTTCCGGCCCATTTGTAGACCGCTTGATCGGCGCAGTCAACAGGGCTGCTTTGGATCGGCCGATGGGGTTCTATGCGGCACTAAATTATGATGGCACAACCTGCTGGGACCCAGCCCATTCGCTCGATCAGGCGGTGTTGGATGCATTTAACGATGACCAAGTCACGGAAAAGGGGTTCGGGCCTGCGCTTGGACCAGGCGCCTGCGATTACATAAAGCAAGCTTTGGAAGGCGTCGGCTACAGTGTCAAGCTCGCTGCAAGCCCTTGGAAACTCGATGGTAAAAACTCTCAGCTAGTCGCCGAGTTGATACAGGGTATCGGCAATGCAGTGCAGTCTCACCCTGAGCTAGCGGCTGATGACATCGCTGCCTGGCTTGAGTTCAGGCTATCCCATGCTGCCTTTGGGTCCTGCATTGTGGGACACATCGACTTGCTGGCCATACGAGAATAGAAAAAATCAATGGCTGAATATCAGGCAATTGACCCGATGAGCCGGTCTGACTAAGCTGTGTATCTGACTGAACCAATAAATGTAAAGCAAACCTGATGGGATAGAACGGCGTATTCATTACTCGCCGGCTAATGGGTGAGTCAGTTTATAAGGAGTAGTAGTGTCGATCACTTTCTCGCGTCGTTGCCTGATTATCTGGTTGGCTGGATGCGCGCCGATCTGTCTGTCTGTAGCGATATTTGCTGAAGAGGCGAATTGGCGAATAGACCCTGAACATTTCTCCATCGCCTTTGAAGCTGAGCATATTGGCTATCAGCAGCAGCTTGGTTTTTTTCTCGAGGGAACTGGGAACTTCCAATTTGATTCTGAAACTGATGTGCTCAGCAGTGGGCGCGTGGAAATTGTTTCAGGCAGTTTGTTCAGCAACCACGATGACCGCGACAACCACCTCAAGGGAAAGGACTTTCTGAACGCTGAGCAGTACACATTGATTGTTTTCGAAGCCACAGAATATCGTCCCGTGAATGGTACCTTGCGCGGCGACCTCACGATTCTCGGACAAACACATGCGATTGACCTTAAGGTCAAGGTTAACAAACAAGCGATCTACCCGTTTGGGCATCGTAGAGAGACACTGGGCGTTTCGGCCAGCGCTAGTATCCGCCGTAGTCGGTGGGGCATGGATTATGGCGTTTCTGGCAATATGGTTGGAGATGAAGTTAAGCTTCGCTTTGAATTCGAAGCTGTCCGACAGTAAGAAACTATACAGAGACACTTGACCCTATCTAAAAGTTCCACATAACAAGACTTTTGAAGCCAGCACGATTTACACGTAGAATATTTAATCATGACAGAGCCGACTGTAAACAGAATTTCTGAAGCGCGGATTCCAACGGAATACGGCGAGTTCATTCTTGGCTACTACGGTAATAGCCTTGACAATAAAGCTCATCTGACTTTCCATATGGGCGACATCTCTGGTAAGCCCGACGTGCTGGTGCGCGTGCACTCGGAATGCCTGACCGGAGATATCTTTGGTTCGCGACGCTGTGATTGCGGCGAACAGCTCGATCATTCTCTCCGCTTGATTGCCGAACGAGGAAGTGGCCTTCTTATTTATCTGCGTCAGGAAGGAAGAGGCATAGGTCTGCTACAAAAAATACATGCCTATAATCTACAAGACAAAGGGCATGACACTGTTGACGCAAATTTGCTGCTTGGTCACGCAGCCGATGAGCGTAGCTATATCCTGGCAACCCTGATTTTAAAGAGCTTAGATATCCTTTCGGTTCGGCTGATAACCAATAATCCCGATAAAATTTCAGCGTTGGAGTCTGATGGTATAAAAGTCAGTGAGCGGGTTGAGCTTGTAGATTTTCTCAACGCTGACAATTCGGACTATTTGATTACTAAGGTCAAGCGGATGAACCATATGCTCAATGTGCCCGACGAGGCAACTGCGGCCGCTGAAGAAGCTCATGAGTCTGAATGAGCAGGTTGAAAGTTGGTTGCGAGTCCGCATGGCAGACTTCTCATCTTCCGAAAGACCTTTTATAACGCTAGCCTATGCTCAAAGCTGGGATGGCAGTATCACTACCCGATCAGGAGAAACGCTTTGCTTCAGCGGCCCTGAAGCCACTCGCCTGACACATCAACTTCGTAGCTTGCATGATGGCATTTTGGTGGGTATCGGGACTGTGCTTAGCGATGATCCGCAGCTTACAGTAAGAGAATGGCAGGGGGCCAATCCCCAACCCATCGTGCTGGACAGTCAGCTGCGAACTCCGACAAGCGCAAAAGTTTGCCACCATCCTGACAAACGATGCTGGATCTTGACTGTGTGTGGGGAGAATAAACCTTTGAGCGAGTTGGCAGCGATATTAAGATTAGACCTCAAAGGCGGTGACCGAGATGAGATTCCACTGCTTCGGGCTATGTCATTGCTGAAAAAGCGTGGTATCTGCTCCTTAATGGTTGAGGGAGGAGCAAGCGTAATTACCTCCTTCCTCAAAGCAGAGCTGGTTGACGCTTTAGTGCTGACACTTTCACCAAGACTGGTGGGTGGCTACAAGGCTGTGGACGGGCTTTTGGCAGGGAGCGATAAGGCTGTTCCCAGTATCGAATCTGTTCACTCATGCCAGGTCGGTGACGACGTCGTGGTATGGGGAGATCTTAAATACAGTGGACACTCGATGTGAAGGCGAGACAGCTTTGGTTTACCGGGCCTCAATCTGTTGAAGTGAGAGAAAAAGAGTTGGAAGTCTCCGGCGCGCGAGAAGTTTTGGTGAGTAACTTCTGCTCTGCGATTAGTGCCGGCACCGAAATGCTGGTGTTTCGAAATCAGCTTCCCGATTCTTTGGCTCTGGACGAGGGTATCGAGGCGCTGTCCGCTCAGGCTGCGCAGTATCCACTTCAATACGGTTATGCATGTGTTGGAAAAGTCGAAGCAATCGGGGAGGAAGTCGAGCCTGATTGGTTTGGTAAAACGGTATTCTCGTTTCAGCCCCACTGTAGCAGCTATATCGCTGCGCCAGCGGCCCTGGTTCCTGTGCCAGCAGATATAGATCCCTCAGCCGCGGTCTTTTTGGCTAATATGGAAACCGCGGTTAATTTTTTGCTGGATGCATCACCCAAAGTTGGTGAGCG
>DORE01000245.1:0-15625 GCA_003514305.1 Gammaproteobacteria bacterium
TGGGCTAGGGATACGGCACCGCAAGCTATGCATAAAACTTTAATTAGTGTGATGATTATCGGCCTGGCTGGCGTGCTTTATTATTTCTCACCAGAACTGACTGACGCGAGGTTAGAAGCAGACAAAAACAATGTTGCGCCAGAGGTCACTTTTGATAGCTACAGCGAAGGAATCAACACCGTTTTTTACAATGAAGACGGCGAAGTCGACTATACACTTCGCGCAAAAAGGCAAATTCACCTGAACAATCACTTCACACTTTTAGAGAAGCCATTCGTACAATTTTTCAAAGACGGCGAGTCGCATTGGAGTATCGTTGCCGAATCAGGCCATGTAGCCAGCGAAAATGACACTAACATTCAGATGAATACCATTCAGCTTTCTGGGGATGTCGAAGTTCACACCCTTGATGATTATGGCAACCCAACTGTGCTGTCGACTCCACTGCTAGAAATAGATCCGAACAACGAGACTCTAGAAACCGAAGACGCAGTACACATGGAAACAACCAATATTATCCACTCAGGATTAGGAATGTTTGCTGATTTAAAGCGTGATGAAATTTATTTTTACTCAGAAAACTCCGGACACTATGAGCCCCTTGAGAAAAATGTTGCTTCCGAAAAGTAGTCCCGGTCTCGGACTAAATTATTTAATAGCTTCGGCTTTGCTTTTGCTTTCTGGAACGTCGCTCGCAGCGCAGACCCAGAGCCCAATTACCTGGAGTGCCGATGGCGAACTGATTGTGACCATTGAGAAAAACCGCCGGGTACTGAAAATAAGTGATAATGTCAAAATCTCTCAAGATGACATCAATATTTCCGGCAATTCAGCTATTTTTGAATACACGCTCGACACACAGGAACTTTTACGCGTAACCGTGCTTGGAACACCGGCCAGATATACTCAGGGAATGGGAAATAGTGTCGAAAAGGTGACAGGCAATAGCGACACTCTCATACTTTATGATGATGAAGTTACTGAAGACACCATCGTCGAGATGATCGACAATGCATCTATCAAATCGCCGAGCTCAACCATGAACTGCACCTCAATTGTCTACATCACCGAGCAAGACCTGATCAGAGAAGCTGTAGGCCCTTGCCAAGGGGCATTAAGTCCCCAAAATGGCGTGTAACAAGTCATGTTGAGCGCGCGTAACCTCGCAAAAAGTTTTAGCGGAAGGGATGTTGTCAAGGATGTCTCGATCGAGATAGACCAGAGCCAGATTGTTGGGTTGTTGGGCCCAAATGGCGCCGGAAAAACTACCTGCTTCTACATTATGGTAGGCCTGATTAGAGCGGACAGCGGCAGGGTCCTACTCGACCAAAAAGATATTACCAAGCTCCCGATCCATGCCCGAGCACGCCATGGGCTATCTTATCTTCCTCAGGAATCTTCGATTTTTCGTGATCTGACCGTAGAAGAAAACGTCTTGGCGATTTTACAGGTTCGACGGGACTTGACCCCGAGAGATAGAGAAGAAAAACTCGAAAAACTGCTCGAAGAATTTAGCATCAAACATATCAGAAACAACAAGGGCATGAGCCTCTCTGGCGGCGAGCGGAGGCGTACTGAAATTGCAAGAACACTAGCAACAGATCCTAAGTTCATTCTGCTAGATGAGCCATTCGCAGGCGTAGACCCGATCTCGGTGAGCGATATAAAGATGGTTATCAATCAGCTTAAAGATCGAGGCATTGGGATCCTTCTAACTGATCACAATGTTAGGGAAACGCTGGATATCTGTGAAAAGGCATATATCGTGAGTGAAGGTCGATTGATAGCTGATGGTGATGCCAACGCGATACTCGGTAACGATAGGGTCAGAAATGTGTATCTTGGAGCGCAATTTAAGATCTAACATTCCCTGTAACCCTCTGCCTGTTATGCCCCAATCCGCAGAGATGTGAGTCCGATCTCATGCACGTGTTATTTCTCTGGCTGGCTATGCATTACAGGCACGGTTCTTGCTATACTGTTCATTATCAATTCTCGCTGACTTTTTATCAAAATCCTCACCCCTGAAACGTTGCGACAAACACAGTGTAGCTAATGAAATTATCGCTTCAACTCAAGTTAGGCCAGCAACTGGCAATGACGCCACAACTGCAGCAAGCGATCAAACTACTGCAGCTATCTACACTAGATCTCCAGCAAGAGATCCATCAGGCCCTCGAGTCTAACCCAATGCTGGAACTCATCGAGGGGCTGGAAGACGAAGAAAACACTTCCGGGGATGTTGAAGCGGAAAGACCACCTGGAGTTGAGACAGCTGAAGGATCCGACAGTAAAAGCCAGGATAATTCTGAGGATGACTACTGGCAAAACGAAATCCCAAAAGATTTAGAGGTAGACACCAATTGGGATGATGTCTACACCAATTCACCACCGCCAAGCCAGAGCTCTGAGTCAGATGGCGTCGATTTTGAGTCATATAGCTCCGCAGAAGAAACGCTCCAAGATCACCTACTATGGCAACTGAATCTCACGCCGATGTCAGAGTCTGACCAAGCGATAGCGATGGCGATTATAGATGCCATAGACCAGAGCGGTTGGCTTACCGTCGATCTTGCATCCATGCTGACGGATTTCGATCCAGAGTTAGAAATAGAATTCGATGAAGTCTTGGCCGTTCTCCACCGTATTCAGCAATTCGATCCTATCGGAGTTGGATACCGGAACCTTTCCGAATGTTTGCTGATTCAGCTCAATCACCTTGTAGACCATGAGCATCCAAAGCGTATTGAAAACGCGAAACTCATCGTTCGTGAATACATCGAATTACTTGGACACCGCGACTATGTTCAGCTGATGCGGAAAACAAAGCTAAAGGAGGTCGAACTTGCTGAAACAATCGCTGTTATCGAAAGTCTTGATCCAAGGCCTGGAGCAAATATCGCATCCACATCTACAACTTATGTAGTTCCTGATGTAATAGTCACCAAGAACGCTGAGTCAGGCAAATGGAAAGTAGAGATCAATCCAGACACGGCGCCAAAAATAAGGATCAATAATAACTACGCATCGCTGGTTAAACGAGCTGATACTAGCGCTGACAACAATTTTTTACGCGATAATTTGCAGGAAGCTCGTTGGTTTCTAAAAAGCTTGCAAAGTCGAAATGAAACCTTGATGAAAGTGGCAACTCGCATAGTCGAACATCAGAAGGGTTTCTTGGAATATGGCGACGAAGCGATGAAGCCTTTGGTATTGCACGATATTGCTGAAGCCGTCAGCTTGCATGAGTCGACGATATCCCGCGTAACCACTCAGAAGTATATGCATACGCCGAGAGGAATTTTCGAGCTTAAATATTTTTTTTGCAGCCATGTCTCCACCAAAGGCGGGGGCGAATGCTCTTCAACCGCAATTCGGGCAATTATCAAAAAGCTCATCGCCGCTGAAAATACGCGCAAACCACTGAGTGACAGCAAAATCACAGAATTGCTCGAGGAAAGAGGCATCAACGTGGCCCGGCGCACGATTGCCAAATACAGGGAATCATTGTCTATTCCTCCATCAAACGAGAGGAAGAGACTTTCGGACTGATAGCCCCTATTTTCATAAGCCCAAGAATTAGATAGTAAAAACATGCAACTTGAAGACATTCTTTTACCAGAGCGGTGCTATTGCAAGGTTCCCTGGCGCAGCAAACGCCGGATCCTGACTAATATCAGCGATCTCATCAGTGGCCAATTCAAAGGACTTGAATCCGAGCCGATCTACGATTCACTGATGGCCAGAGAACAACTTGGAAGCACGGGCCTTGGCAACGGTATTGCGATTCCGCACTGCCGTGTTACCAATTGCGCTGAAATTATCGGGTCGCTTATAACGCTGGAAGAACCAGCCGAATATGATGCAATTGACGGAAAACCTGTAGATATACTTTTCGTACTTATCGTGCCGGAGCGTGAATCAGATGAACATATAACGGCACTCGCAAAGCTCGCAAAACTGCTTAGCGACCAAGATCTTTGTTTTACCTTGCGGCAAACATTATGTAACGAAGACCTATACAATATTGCTGTGACTTACTAGCTTAAAATATGGATTGATAGAAATTATCACGATGAAGCTCACTATCATTAGCGGTAGATCAGGCTCGGGCAAAAGCACAGTTCTCCACGTTCTCGAGGATCACGGATACTATTGCATCGATAATCTACCAGCGAGTTTGCTGCCAGCTTTGGCGAACCGCATCAGCGAGGATGGTAACGACCTACCTCAGGTTGCTGTTTCGATTGATGCTCGCAACGTATCCGAAGACTTGGAGAAAGTCCCTGAGATACTCGCGGTCCTGAAGAGCACGTCGATTTCAACTAAAATTTTGTTTTTGGACGCTAACAGTCAAACCTTGTTACGAAGATTCAATGAAAGCCGGCGTAAGCACCCTCTTTCTAACGAAACCCTTGGTCTAAAAGAGGCAATTAATATCGAGTCGGATCTGCTCGAACACATCTCTTTGCTGGCTAACTTAGCAATCGATACGAGCAACATGTCATTGCAAGCTCTTCGACAAACTGTGAAGGAACAATTGTTAGGCGATCAAAGCAGTGCGACAGCGCTGCTTTTTCAATCCTTCGGTTTCAAACACGGAGTCCCTGCGGACGCCGATATCGTTTACGACGTTCGCTGCCTACCCAACCCTTATTGGAATGCCTCACTGAGATCGTTGACTGGTCTTGATCAGCCAGTCGCCGATTTTCTTGGATCAGACGCCGAAGTTACGGATATGCTCACGGACATATTAAACTTCCTTGTTAAATGGTTACCAAGCTTCGACGCGAATAATCGCAGTTATATTACGATTGCCATTGGTTGCACCGGCGGTCAGCACAGGTCAGTGTATTTATGTGAGCGTCTTTCAAAAGCATTTGCGGAAAAACTCGCCAATGTTCAAGTGCGGCATCGCGAACTCAGGGAATGAATCGGTAATGCTCGAAAGTAGAATTGAAGTCATCAACAATGCAGGCCTGCACGCAAGGGCGGCGTCGAAACTGGCGAGTGTCTGTGCAGGATTCACAAGCGACATTCAAATTGGTCACGAGAAAATGGTCGACGGGAAGAGCATCCTTTCTCTGATGATGTTGGCCGCGGTCAAGGGAACCATACTGACCGTCCAGGCTGACGGTATCGATGATAAAGTTGCTTTGCAAGCAATCACCGATTTGATCAATGACCGATTTGGTGAGGCTGAGTAACCCGACCGTGGATTCGATGAACTTTTTCGCCCAATAATTTTAAAGAAAGCTGAATAGCGTTACACTTTCGCTCTCTAACCGCATCTGCGGTAGCCTTGTCATTCTTGCTTAGGTTATAAACTCGCAAGACCATAAGGTGGGCAATGGCGATTTAATGATTCACGGAGTGAGATATGCCCCAGCTCAAAGAATCTCGGCTCCAAAAAGATCATATACTCGAGCTAAATAAAGCAATCGGCAGCGGATCGCTATATCAGGTTCGGCAAATGATCAAAACCCTGCCAGCGGCGGGGATCTCACACCTTCTTGAATCATCGCCACCGAAAACCCGACGAGTGCTTTGGCAGCTCATCGACAAAGATTTAGAAGGCGAGGTTATCCAGTACCTGCATGAAGACCTGCAAAATGACATTCTCAGCGAATTAAACGCAGAAGAAGTCGCCCAGCTGACTGAAGGGCTTGACGACGATGACCTTGCTGACATTTTACAACAGCTTCCTCAGCAGATCGCAACTGAAGTCCTGCAAGCGATGGATCAGCAGGACCGTCAGCGTTTGGAAACGATTCTTTCTTACGACGAGAACACCGCAGGCGGGCTGATGAACCTTGACACCATAACGGTGAGACGCAATCACACCGTTGAACTCGTCCTTCGCTATCTGCGCCGGCATGACTCTATCCCAGAAATGACAGACAACATTTTAGTCGTGAATAGAGAAGATGAATTTCTCGGAATCCTGTCGCTCCGTGAGGTGCTGGTATCAGACCCGAATACCTCAGTCAGAGACGTTATGCATTCTGAGATCAAGGCGATTCCGGTTGACATGCAAGCAACTCAGGTTGCGCAATTATTCGAGCAGCATGATTGGGTTTCTGCTCCAGTAGTTGGTCATGACGGCAAATTGTTGGGAAGAATCACGATTGACGACGTGGTAGACGTAATCAGAGACAGCAGTGCGCATTCCTTAATGAGCATGGCCGGCCTCGACGAAGAAGATGACACCTTCGCGCCCGTTTTAAAAACCGCCAGAAGGCGGGCCTTGTGGCTCGGCGTAAATCTCTTCACTGCAGTACTCGCTTCACTGATTATTTTCCTTTTTCAAGACACGCTTGATCAGGTGGTGTATCTGGCTGTGCTCATGCCCATCGTTGCGAATATGGGTGGCGTAGCCGGAACACAAACGCTGACGCTCGTGATCCGGGGATTAGCGCTTGGGCACATAAGCGCCGCGAATTCTCGATGGCTCCTGGCGAGAGAATTAGGGGTTTCGGGAATAAATGGTGCTTTATGGGCATTTGTTATTTCACTCGTCGTATTCCTCTGGTACCAAGACTTAAAGCTGAGCTACATTATCGCTGCAGCAATGACGATCAATCTGTTTACAGCGGCACTTGCCGGCGCCTATTTGCCCCTGATGCTTAAGCGATTGGATATAGATCCAGCTTTGGCTGGCTCAGTTGTGTTGACTACAATCACTGACACCATTGGATTCTTTGCATTCCTTGGGCTTGCAAAAAGTTTTTACACTTGATCTATGATCGACAACAAAAAAGATAAGGAAGCCGGGCCAAGCAAGTCACAGCTTAAACGGGTCGCGCACGAGCAACAAGCGCTGGGGAAGCGACTGACTGGGCTCGCCAACAGACAACTCAGGACACTCGATCTACCAGACACGCTCCTTGAGGCTATTGAGGCATTCCATCATCTACCGAAAAGCCACAACGCCCGTCGCCGACAGTTGCAATTTATTGGGAGATTGATGCGCGACACCGACCAACCCTTTCTTAAGCAGCAGCTGCAGAAGTTGGAAGCACCCAGTTGTTTCAAGCCAGGACTCACACTAGCAGAAGTTTGGACAGAAAGGGTGCTGAAAAAAGGCTCCACCAACATAGAATGTCTCCTGCAAGCGGACCCCTCTCTTGACCGTCAAAAACTCAGGCAGCTGCAGCGCAAAGGGCTCAAAGCTACAGATAACCGGGAACAGGAGAGAATTCGGCAGCAATTAATTACCTACTTATCAGACCATCTGTGAGCCCTTCAGTGTCTGGTCTCGCTCGTGCGCGCCGGAATTAAAGTGACAGCGTTTTCAACTAGTTATGTGTTTTGGCGGTTAGATAAAACTCTTAACATTGACTGGATAGGTATACATTTGTATCTTGTTTTTGTCGCTCTTAACTCGATCTGGTTAGCGAACACCGAGCACTTATAACAAAAACAAGGTGACCAAAATGTCCGACAAGAACGCCCTGGAATACTGGAAGTCAAACATAAGAATCGTTCTATCTCTGCTGTTCGTTTGGTTCTTTATCTCTTTTGGTTGTGGCATCTTGCTGGTGAACATTCTGGACGAGATTCGAGTGGGCGGCTTCAAGCTTGGGTTTTGGATTGCACAGCAAGGCGCAATTTTTGTTTTCGTTATTCTTGTCTATGTTTACATATACCTTATGGACAAGCTTGACGACGCATATAACTTGAATCGTGACAAGGCCAAATCTGTCGACTCAGTGGAGGAAGCACGATGAGCGTACAGATCTGGACGTTTGTTTTCGTCTTTTTGACGTTCGGCCTTTACGTCGGCATCGCTGTCTGGTCCCGTGCCGGTTCGACCAGTGATTTCTACGTCGCAGGGGGTGGCGTCCCACCACTAGCAAATGGCATGGCAACCGCAGCAGACTGGATGTCTGCTGCCTCCTTCATTTCTATGGCCGGACTAATATCCTTTCTCGGCAGGGACGGTACTTTTTACCTTATGGGATGGACAGGCGGATATGTCTTGCTCGCACTGTTATTGGCACCTTACCTCAGGAAGTTTGGCAAATTCACTGTGCCAGACTTCATAGGAGACCGCTACTACTCGAGAATGGCCAGACTTATCGCAGTCTTTTGCGCAATTTCCATATCCTTCGTCTATGTGTGTGGCCAGATGCAGGGAGCCGGGATCGTATTCTCGAGGTTCCTCGAGGTCGATATCACTACGGGCGTCGTCATCGGCATGGCAATTGTTTTCTTCTACGCTGTTCTCGGGGGAATGAAGGGCATCACTTACACTCAGGTAGCGCAATACTGTGTGCTGATATTCGCTTTCATGGTGCCAGCAATATTTATTTCAATCTTAATGACGGGTGTCCCTATTCCACAAATAGGGTTCGGCGCCGAATTAACAGATGCTTTTGGTGGTGGTTATTTACTGGATAGACTGGACGGCATGAGCGAAGAACTCGGCTTCGCTGTTTACACTGAAGGACAGCGAAGTACGCAGGATGTGTTCTTCATCACTGCCGCTCTAATGTTTGGTACCGCTGGCTTACCACATGTCATCATCCGATTCTTTACCGTACCTAACGTCAGAGACGCGAGAAGATCAGCCGGTTTCGCCCTCATTTTCATCGCGATCCTCTACACTACCGCGCCCGCGGTTGCAGCATTCGCCCGCACTAATCTAATAAACACCGTTAACAATGCAGAATACGCAGCGATGCCGGAATGGTTCAGCAAATGGGAAACCACCAACCTGATCTCATTTAACGACAAAAATGGTGACGGTCGCATTCAGTATGTCGGTGACCCTGAGGTGAATGAACTCGAAGTGAACAGGGACATTATGGTTTTAGCAAACCCCGAAATCGCTAATTTGCCGAATTGGGTCGTAGCGCTGGTAGCGGCCGGCGCCCTGGCCGCTGCACTCTCTACAGCAGCAGGTTTGCTCTTAGTGATATCGACGTCTGTCGCTCACGATCTTATGAAACGCAGCTTCATGCCGTCTATATCGGAAAAGCAGGAGCTACTCTATGCCCGTGTGGCAATATTCATCGCGGTGCTCGTTGCAGGTTATGTAGGGCTCAACCCCCCTGCCTATGTTGCTCAGGTTGTCGCCTACGCGTTCGGGCTAGCTGCTGCTTCGTTTTTTCCAGCTATTGTTCTAGGAATTTTTCAGAAAAGAATGAACAAACACGGAGCCATCGCCGGAATGCTCTCCGGTTTCTTGTTCACGGCGGGCTACATCGTTTACTTCAAGAGCCTAAACCCTACACTTGATAATGCGCAGGGCTGGCTGCTAGGAATTTCACCCGAGGGTATTGGAACATTCGGGACCTTGATCAATCTCGCGGTAGCATGGCTGATTGCCTCTTTCACACCGGAGCCCCCTCAGGATGTGCAGGCCATAGTCGAAGAAATCAGGCTGCCTGGTGAAGCAATCCAACGCTAGCAGCTCAAACCCGCGGCATCAGCTTCTGTTCGTTCTTTCCCAGTAATCTGCGACCGTAGCTTTCATTTCTTTATGCATGAACAGAATGCCGACCAAATTCGGCACCGTCATCAATACTATAGTGATGAGGGAAATGTTCCAAACAACCGTTGTGTCCGCAAGCGCGGCCGTGAAGAATCCAAGCACATAGACAATTCGGTACGGTAGAATCGATCTAGTTCCAAACAGATACGTCATGGCGCGGTCCCCATAGTAGGACCACGCAATCGCAGTAGAAAATGCAAACAACATTAACCCGATGGATACGATATATTGGCCGTACTGGCCGAACAATCCTCTGGTGAATGCCTGCGTGGTGAGCGGTACCGAGTGTAAAAGGGAATCACCGGTTACAACGACAGTTGAATCCTCCAGCTGACCATCAACCACCCTTAACGGACCGTTAATAAGCACACCATCTCTGGAGTAGACCGTATTTTCTGCCAGTGAGCGGGCCGCAATCAGCGTGAATGCCTCGGTATTCTGAGGCACGCCATCGCTCAGCTCGATCTGCCCGCTGTAGCTCCGAGTATCGGATTCCTCGCCGCTCAGATAGGAGAACAAGCTAGCAACATGATCGGCGTCAGCCTCTGTGTAGGTTCCAGTCACAAAGCTCATGTCTGCACGTTGAAATTCGTTTTCGAATTTATCCATCCAAACTCCAGAGGAAAGAATCACGAGCCCAGTAATTGTGCAGATTACAATCGTATCGATAAAAGGTTCAAGAATGGATACCATACCCTCACCAGCAGGCTCATCGGTTCGCGCTGACGCATGCGCAATAGGTGCCGACCCTTGCCCGGCTTCATTGGAATACAGACCGCGATTCACGCCTCGATCGAATGCATACGCGAAAGATGCACCAAGGAACCCACCTGCGGCAGCTGATCCAGAAAACGCATTGCTAAAAATTGATAAGAACGATGGGATGATATTGCCAATATTCGGGATGATCACTGCGAAAGCCCCGATCAGGTAAATCATCGCCATTGTAGGGACAATCGCTGCGGCAACCCTGGCGATACGAGTGATTCCGCCAATGATTACCAGTCCGAGAAGTAAAGAAAGCACGCTGGCTGTAATTAGGGGGTCCAGATCGAACGTGCTTTCTAGACCGGAAGCGATGCTATTTATCTGAGGAAGATTGCCTGTGCCGAATGAACTCAGCACGGTAGCAACCGCAAAGACAATCGCCAGCCATTTTGCATTGAGCCCCTTCTCCATATAATACATAGGGCCGCCAGCCATCGTGCCGTCTTCGGTTTCGTTTCTGTACTTGTGCGAGAGCGTCACTTCGACAAACTTGCTAGTCATTCCAAAAAAAGCTGTCATCCACATCCAAAACAAGGCAGCAGGGCCTCCGAGATGCAGGGCAAGAGCTACCCCGCCAATATTGCCGGTTCCTACCGTGCCCGAAAGCGCGGTCGCGAGAGCTTGAAAGTGTGAGGTATCGCCCTTGGCTTCTTCCTTGTCAAATTTTCCTGTGGTCACTCCGATTGCATGCCTGAAGTAACGAATCTGTGGGAATCCTAAATAGACTGTAAAGAAAATACCCGTCGCCAGCAAAAACGTTGGAAACCAGATCGCGCTGCCCAAGAAGCCGTCGATATAGATTAAGAAGTTATTCACTGCATCCACGAGAATCCCCTGTCATTTTTGTAAGTGCGCTCAAAGAAGCCGATCATATGCTTCGTCAAAGCTGGCGTTCTGATCAGCCTTGCGAGCAACATCAGTCGTCACTGATCGAAATTTTCGGCGCTTCCAAACGAATTTTAATGGCATGCGCTGCGGCAGAGCCGACATTTTCTGCGAGTTCGGCGTAGGCACGAGCGACCGCCGAGCTCGGTAGTGATGCTACCACAGGATCGCCGCTATCGGTTTTTTCTCTGATCTGTATGTTTAGTGGGAGCCTCCCAATGACCTCGCCTCCGTACTCTGATGCCAGCCGACTACCACCTTCAGAACCGAAGATTGCCTCGCTATGACCGCACTGCGAACAGACATGCATTGCCATATTCTCAACAATTCCCAGAATGGGAACGCCGACCTTCCGGAACATTTCAATGCCTTTTCGGGCGTCTGCCAAGGCTACATCCTGAGGTGTAGTGACAATGACCGCACCAGTCACCTTCACAGACTGGGCCAAGCTCAGTTGAATATCCCCCGTCCCGGGAGGCATATCAACAATCAAAAAATCGAGCTCTGACCAGGCTGTATCAGTGAGGATCTGATTGAATGCAGAAATCACCATAGGTGCGCGCCAGACCACAGCTGCCTTGGCTTCTACCAGAACGCCCATAGAGATGCATTCAACTCCATGCGCTTCAATGGGAACCATTAAACGTTGCTCGCGGACTTCCGGACGAGTGCCCGGTGCGATTCCCATCATCAGTGGGACGCTAGGACCATAAATATCAGCGTCAAGCAGCCCCACGGAACACCCTCGTTGCCGAAGTGCAATCGCGAGATTGACTGCTGTAGTGGATTTTCCAACACCGCCCTTTCCTGATGCAACGCAGATAATGTGCTTGATTTGGGGAAGCTTTTTCACCAAAGATCCTTTTAACTCCGAACCGAGAATTATTGTCCTTTTTAAGAGGAATTATCAGTGATTAGCCACGAAAAATAAAATAGTCATGACACGGACTAATATGGCTCGCTAAAATCAGGGACATGAAACCGATTGCAATCCTACTGATTCTCGTCGCCACCTCCGCGTTTGCGGCAGAGCTTGGGGACGAGAGCAACTTGAAATTTGCTTTCTATTCATCTGCCTGGGGAGAAAACACGGATGACGGCTTGCGTCTGGTCGTAAAAAATCAGAGCAACTTAGACGTGGTACTTGAGGAAGTCAGATTCATCAAATCACCTGAAGACGCTGATGACGATATCATTATCAGTGTCGAGCTAAGTGTTCCCGCTGGGCGTTACGCTGACGCTGAGTTTAGCTACACGGAACTTCTTTCGGACAATGAGTGCATTCGGCGCACGATGGAAAACAACTGGAGACTGGCTGAAATCTCAACCTACACCCTGAACCCTTCAGTCCGAAACCTTATTATTGAGAATACAGATTCCTTCAGAATCTATCAGTGCGTTGAAACCATCAGCACGCGGTGGCGAGAGACGACGGCAAAGTCGCGTGAAGTTGTGAAAACCGAAGAGGGTTGGATTCTGTACCACTTCGAGACTCGGCAAGACTGAATGTTCAGTCGGGGAAAACAATGGGCTGCCTGCCGCCCCATTATTTTCCTAAGACTTTTCACCGAGAATCTAAGCACTCGAGCTCTTGCCTGCGACTAGCCCAGCAGAATACCTCCGTATTGCACGAAGAAAGGGGCGAAAACCAAGCTCAGAATCGCAGACAGTTTTATTAAGATGTTTAGCGATGGTCCCGAAGTGTCTTTGAGAGGATCACCGACAGTGTCACCAACCACAGCGGCTTTGTGCTCTTCCGAACCTTTGCCACCATGATTACCTGCTTCGATATACTTTTTAGCATTATCCCATGCCCCGCCACTGTTAGAAGCAGAGATCGCTAGAACACCGCCAACAATCAGCGAGCCCGCCAAGACCCCCGCCACCGCCTCAACGCCAAACAAAAAGCCAGCAACGAGGGGCGAGCCCATGATCAGCACTCCGGGCGCTATCATCTCTTTCAGGGCGGCGTCAGTGGATATCGCGACACACTGCGCGTAATCGGGTGTACCTGTGCCTTCCATAATGCCAGGGATTTCCCGAAACTGACGGCGCACTTCTTCAATCATCTCAAAAGCCGCGTCACCCACCGAGCGCATAGTCATCGCCATGAATAGAAACGGCAGAACCGCGCCCACAAACACGCTTGTATAAACCAGTGGATCAAGAAGACTCATGGTAATTGGCTCGCCCAAAAGGTTGGATGACGCCGTAATAAAAGCCGCGAACAAAGCTAGTGATGTTAGAATGGCCGCTCCGATAGCGAACCCCTTACCTATAGCTGCAGTAGTGTTGCCGGCTGAATCAAGTATATCGGTGCGCGCTCGGACGGCACTTTCAAGCCCGACCATCTCTGCAATCCCGCCTGCGTTGTCAGCAACCGGACCATACGCATCGATCATCAAGGCAATCACAAGAGTGCCGAGCATCCCCAAAGAAGCGATCGCCACACCGTACATACCCGCAAGCCCCCAGGAAATAAAAATACTGGCCGCGATACATAGGTATGGATAGACCGTGCTCTTGTAACCGAGAGATAGTCCAAAAATGATGTTTGTGGCAACCCCTGTCTCGCAAGACCCGGCTAGTTCCTGAACTGGCTTGTAGTTGTCCGAAGTGTAATAGTCGGTTAGGAGACCAACCGCTAAACCTGAAATCAGGCCAGACAGGAAGCATCCGTAAACCCCCATGTTGGTATATTGTTCGCCATTGAGCTCAAAAAACTCCGGCACCAAAGCCATGGTGAAGAAAAACATAACTATTGCCATCAAGACACTAGAAATAATCAACAGTTTACGCAATGCGGGCGCGACATCATCCTCAGTTTTGACGCCAATGAGCAGTTTTGTCACTAAACTCACGGGAATACCGACAGCGGTGATCAGGATCGGGTAAAGCAATGCATTCGGATCAGCAGCGAAGACTACAGCGCTGATTACCATCGCTGCGCATGTAGACTCGGCGCATGAACCAAAAAGATCCGCACCCATGCCGGCAACGTCTCCCACGTTGTCACCAACATTATCGGCAATAACGGCAGGATTTCGGGGATCATCTTCAGGGATACCTTTTTCAACTTTACCCACCAAATCCGCACCGACGTCGGCGGCCTTGGTAAAGATGCCTCCGCCGACCCGAGCGAACAGAGCGATGGTAGAGCCCCCGAGGCCAAATCCGGCAATGACTTCCATCAGAATGTGATTGTTTTCAGGGCCCAGTCCCGAAAGCAATGAATTCATAACCACGTAAATGATCACCAGCCCAAGAGCAGCGAGACCAACCAGCGCGAAACCCATGACAGCGCCCGCGTTGATCGCCATATCGAAGGCTTCAGATATGTTCTTCTTCGCCGCAACGGTCGTTCTTGCATTACCCTGGGTGGCCACCATCATGCCAATGTAGCCGGACGCAATCGAGATCGCCGCCCCGAAGAGAAACGCAATCGCGGTGTAAATCCCCTCGCGATAGTCAGGTGTGTGAGAGTCGTCGATCAAGACAGCGATAATCGCGGCGAAAACCACCATAAAGATCGCAAGAAATTTGTATTCCTGCTTAAGAAAAGCCATCGCACCATCAGCAATCGCTCCGTGGATGAATCTTAGCCGCTCGCTATCCTTCGCATCCAAGCCACTGTCCACAGGCACAGAGGTAACCTTTCGCATGTAATAAAATGCGATTCCCAAGCCCAATAGCGACAGCACTGTGGTGACTGTTATTGTGATCCCCGACATCTACGTGCCTCTCCCTGTTTTTAGTAGCAAAATTAACGGCGCGAACTTTAACACAACGTCGATAACAAACAAAGGCTGCAAGTCGCGGGATAACTAGTGATCCAAAGAAACGAGTTGGGTCGCCAGCCAACTGATCAGAAATATCTCTGGCACAGGATCTACCTGTTTTTCTTACGGCTTCGCTTGCACTTTTTACTGGACGCTTGGGATGCGGATTCGCCTCTGGCCTCTCTGAAGGCTTGCCTTAAAGCATCGACACGAGCTTCCTTCCGCCTTTCGACGATAGACGGCTTACGGGCATTTAAATCGAGTATGTTGTCACTCATGGTCTAGAAACCTCAAAGCCCCCGCGCCTGATCGACGAGTTTGTCCTTTCGGGCTTTCAACTCAGCTATCAGGTCTTTCGCTAATGGTTCAAGCGTGTTTCCTGTCTCATCGGTAAGTTCGTATTTCGCTACCTCTTCGGTCAGTACGTCCATTAATTCGACAGCAGCGGTAATTGCTTGTTGCATCAGTGAAGCTTTTTCAGAATCTAGCCCAATTTCGGCCTGTATCTCAACAATTCGCTGCTCGAGTGCTGCAACCCGATCAAGTTTTTCTTTTCGCTGGGCACGAGCCTTCGCAATTGCGGCCCGTCGTTCTCGCTCCGCTTCTTCTCGAGCCAAACGCTGCCCCTCGGCACGGGCTTCCGCCTCAATTATCTGTCTTTCCTGAACGAGGCGCCGACGTTCCCGTTCCTCAG
>DORE01000245.1:15964-19806 GCA_003514305.1 Gammaproteobacteria bacterium
TTCCCGTTCCTCAGCTTCTGCTTGCAGTTGACGATCCTCGGCCTTCGCGAGCTCACTCTCGACGTCAGAGACCTTATTTGATGACGCCTGATCAACTGCCGTGCCCGCCGCTCCGGCTTCTCCGGTCGCTGCGACTCGCGATAACTGAGATCCGCAGGCTGTCAGGGTTGACAATAAGACTCCGAGAACTAAGGAACGCCAGTGCAACCGTCGACAGAGGCCTGAGCCACGCAGTAGTTTGCTGTTCATTACCACTCCTTGCCCTTAATCTTTGCTGATCTGAGTTGTTTAGAATAAACGGCGATTTTGTTGGATTGGATACTAACGCCAAGTCGCTGACTTGTGCATCTATTTGCAGTATAAATCCAGCAGAATCTTGAGTTTTTATTACTTTCTTTCGAAAAAGTGCGTTAGAGACAGTAAACTCTAGTGGAATGCACAACTTTCTGTGATTGGCAAAAACTCAACTGCCCAAATGTTCTCGAGATAATTCACGCAGTTTGCTTTGGGCTCTACAAGAAAATGGAAAAACTCAACGTCCTACGCATGGCTCTAATGCCTCTCTTCCTCTCGTTCATAAGCGTGCCGATCGTGTTGCTGCTCCTTATACTTTCCTACGCACCCGTGGTAGCGCCTCTTCCAGTCATGTCTCCTTTTGAATTGGCTCAACTCGAGAAAATTCTTTTGGAGAATGCCCCCGAGTCGACATCTCGCGCTAGTAGAAGATCAATCAGCCTCGACACCGAAGAGCTGAACTTGCTGCTCCGGTATGGCATCCAGCTGTTTGAGCTGTCGCCTCGCTGGGCTAGCCGAGTAGAACTATCCGAAGGATCGCTGCAATTAGATGCAAGCGTCGGTCTGGCTGGCACTCCATTCCGTTTTTTTCTCAATTTAGAAAGCAGCTTGAGTCTGGAAAAGGGGCATATGAAGCTCCAGCAACTCAAAGTAGGCAAACTAGCGTTGCCAGCACGCATCCTCGAACCTTTACAAAATCTACTGATTCAGAATCTGGCGGCTATCTTCCCTAGCGGAGCGGAACTGGCAGCACTCACCAATCATATAAGCGACCTGCAAATTTCACCAGCGGCAATGAAATTCGATATTCAATGGCAACCAGAGTTAATTGCCAGAGTCAGCAACCAAGTCCAGCAGCTATTCGTCTCCGATCAAGATCGCAGAAGGATTGCTCACTACTTTGCCGAGATAATCAACACCATAAACGCTATCCCACCGGACATTCGAGCAATATCACTCAACGCTCTCTTGATACCGCTTTTTACATCTGCAAAAGAAGAGAGTTCATTGTCTGAAGATCCTGTTGCAGAAAACATAGCCGCTTTTCAGGCGCTTTCGATCTACCTAAATAGAGAGGATATCGCTTCCATTGGGGGCTCTCTGAACACTGAGGAACTGCCGGAACCAAGGCCTGTAGAAGTTCGCTTGCAGCGACGTGAAGATCTGGCTCACCATGTCGTGAGTATCGCGGCCATTTCTTCTTCAGCTGGCTCAGAATGGGCGCAAATACTCTCAACGACCAAAGAAGCCTATGACGCCCGGTATCGAACCGGCTTCAGTTTTTCAGATTTAACCGCCAATTATGTTGGAGTCGCTCTGGCAGAATTTGCGACGAAGAGCGACGTATCGGCTTTGGAATTTCAGCGCCGAGTTATTGCACTTACGGAGGACTATGAATACATGCCTGTCGTAGACAATAATCGAGATGGTCTGTCCGAAGCCGCTTTTCAAGATCAATATCAGGATCGCAGTAGCGTTCAGTTTAATCAGCGCTTGGCTGAAATTCAGGCCTCTATCGCCGAGCGCCCGTTTTTTTCCAATCAGCATCAAGTTACCGATTAAATGCCGCCGAAAGAAGAACTAACAGAAGCGCAATTCGAAGAGTTGCTCACACTACTTTTAACCAAGAAAATGATGCTTGAAACTCAGCTAAGTGAATCTCGCCACGCCTTGAAACCCGTCACACTGGATCAGACTCTCTTAGGCAGAGTCTCAAGAATGGACGCAATACAACAGCAAGAAGTTGCCGCGTCAACTCACAGACATAAATCGATTACCCTGCAAAAAGTCACGAATGCGCTTGCTCTATTTAAAATAGACAATTTCGGTTATTGCCGTAAGTGCGATAATCCTATCGGGTACAAAAGGCTCAAAGCACAACCTGAGTCTGCCTTATGCCTCAGATGTCAAACCTTGCTCGACAGTCAACAGTAGCGGTGATCTTCCATTGCAATCAATGCTGTTGTATAAACCGCGAGCAGCCTACAGAGTCCATACTTTTGATAGATCAGAGCTCGAGTCCTCATGCCAAAAAAAGGGTTTTTTACCACTAATTTACATTCTGATCGCCAAGACTCTCCGGAGCACGGCGTTCTGCACAAAGCGATCCATCCTTCAGTAGCATACGGCTACGAGGACGCACGCCACCTTGCCGAAGTGTTTCAAGGCAAACGTGAGGGCTATAACTACGGTCGACAGCTAAACCCCACTGTAACGGCTCTTCAGAATCGAATTACTAAAATGGAGCGCGGCACAGCCAGCGTTGCTTTCGCGACTGGAATGGCCGCAATCACTTCGACTATGCTTTCTCTTCTTAAGTCAGGTGATCACCTCATCGCAAGCGTATTTTTGTTCGGGAACACAAACAGCTTCTTTACCACTCTGGAACGATTCGGCATTGACGTCAGTTTTGTCGATGCTACTGACGTCTCAAACGTTGCCGCTGCTGTGAAGGAGAATACCCGAGCCGTGTTCGTTGAAACCATCGCAAATCCGGCGACCCAGATTGCAGATCTTGAAGCAATAGGGGGGCTCTGTGGCAAACTTTCAATTTTATACGTGGTGGACAATACAATGACCTCACCGTTTCTTTTTCTGCCACGTTCCGTAAATGCGAGTTTGTCGATCAACGCTCTAACCAAGTACATTGGAGGGCATGGCAATGCGCTTGGGGGCACCGTGACAGACACGGGATGTTTCGACTGGGGGCTTTATCCGAACATTCTTGACACGTATAAAGTCGATGATCATTCACAATGGGGCATCACGCAGATCCGGAAAAAAGGGCTGCGAGACATGGGAGGGGCCCTTGGCCCTGACGCGGCACATCATCTCGCCGTGGGGTCTGAAACGCTGCCGTTACGGTTGACTCGAGCTTGCGACAATGCCTTGGCACTCGCAAAGTTCTGCGAAGCTCACCCGAGGATCAATAGGACGTTCTATCCTGGGCTAAAATCTCATTTGCAACACCAGCGAGCGGGGAGACTGTTTAAAAAGTACGGAGCAATTTTCTCAGTGGAGCTCACCGATAAGCTGGATTGTTTCGATTTTCTGAATCGCATGGATACCGTAGTATCCTCCAGTAATCTCGGAGACAACCGCACATTGGGAATTCCCGTTGCCCACACCATATTTCACGAAATAGGTGCTGAGAGGAGAGCGGCAATGGGTATTCCTGACTCAATGGTCAGATTTTCAGTAGGTATAGAAGAGCTTGAAAATTTACTGGAAAATTTTGAAAAGGCACTGGTGTGATGATAACGCTATGTAAAACAGATGAGATTGAAGAGGGCACCTCGAAAGGCTTTGAGGTCAACGGTACGTTCCTCTTCGCTGTAAAAAGAGATGACCAGCTACATCTCTACTATAATCGCTGCCCGCACCTTGGGATCCCATTAGAATGGGAAGAACACCGTTTTCTGGATGAAGATGGAGCCCTCATCCGATGTTCTACACACGGCGCGCTTTTCGAAATTAACAACGGACAGTGCCTGGTAGGACCATGCACAGGGAAGGCCCTGTATGCAGTCGAATTCGAGATTCAGGGT
>DORE01000255.1:0-4740 GCA_003514305.1 Gammaproteobacteria bacterium
TGCGTCATTTGCAGGGGGAACTTCGCACCCGGCCACCGAATTTCAGGTGGCAGCACTGCAGGGCAGCGAATTCGACACGGGGCTGTCGCTCGAAAAACTGACGGAAATCAGCGACTACTTTCGTGAGGTGCGCAACAAATACCACCAGTTTGAGAGCAAATTCACCCGCGAGGATATCTCTGTTCAGATTAGTCAAGTTCCCGGCGGTATGATGTCCAACCTCGCCAACCAATTAAAGGACCAGAATGCCCTCGAACGAGTCAAAGAGGTGTTTGAGGAAATCCCCAGGGTCAGGGAGGATCTTGGCTTTCCTCCTTTGGTGACCCCTACTTCCCAGATCGTCGGCACTCAGGCAGTCTACAACGTGCTCGCGGGCGAACGATACAAAACTATCACCAATGAAGTTAAGCGCTACCTGCAGGGTGGATACGGTCAGCCCCCCGCGCCAGTCAACGAGGAGATCAGAAAAAAAGCCATTGGTAATGAACGGGTTTCTGAGGAGCGACCCGCTGACAGTCTAGCGCCGGAGCTTGACAAACTAAGAGCCAGTATCGGCGATCTTGCGAAAAGTGAAGAGGATGTCTTGACCTTCGCCATGTTTCCGGATCTGGGCAAGGAATTCCTCGAGGAGCGAATAGCCGGGACGTTGCAACCCGAAGCGCTGCTGTCGGCCGGCCCGGCCAATAGCACACCAGGCACGACTGCGACCGAGTTCAAGATTGATGTTCATGGTGAAACTTATGAAGTAGCGATCACCGGAGTGGGGGATTCAGGGGCAGGCCGTCGCAAGCTTTATGTGTCATTGGATGGCATGCCTGAGGAGGTCATTCTCGAACCTCTCAATAAATATGTCGCCGATGGGACCGGGAAACGGATGCAAGCCACCGAACCAGGCCATGTCACAGCGGCTATGCCAGGCAATGTTGTTGACGTTCTGGTGAAAAAGGGCGATGAAGTCGCAGCTGGTCAGGCAGTCATAGTCACTGAGGCGATGAAAATGGAGTCAGAGATTAACACCAACGTTGCTGGCAGTGTGATATCAGTCAGCGTCACAAAGGGTGATCGAGTCACTCCGGGCGAAGTACTAATGGAAATCGGCTAGAAACTCAACCAGTCTGTTTAGTTTTTACGGGATGTCAAGGATCAGGTTGGTGTGAGTTTAACGGACTTTTACAAAAAAGCCCGCTCGTGAAGCGGGCTTTTGTTCAAACGGCAACGCTTAGCGGGTTTCGTACTTTGTGAAAGCCCCGCCCGCCCAACTCAAAGAGTTAGGTCCCTCAGCCGCATACACATTACCGTCTGCATCTACCGCAACGCCTTCGCCAGCCGTACCCTGACCAACGCGGTCCGGCCGGTCAAACGGCTGGATAAAGCCAACTATCACGTCCTCATCAACGGGCCCAACACGCACGCCATTGCGCCACCCAACGTGATTGGTTGGGCTGGATTCAGAGTCAATGGCATACACCATCCCATCATCAGTAATAAACAAACCACTTATGCGACCATACGCATAGCGAGACTCAAGATAATTGCCTTCCTGATCGAAGATCTCCAAGCGATGGTTACCTCGGTCAGCGACCCAAAGCCTGCCGTAGGCGTCAAACTCCATCGCATGAGGCGTGCGGAATTCACCATGACGCACACCGATTTCGCCCCACTGTTTTATAAAAGTACCATCCGGCGCAAATTTCATTATGCGCGCAGTATTTCCCGCCGCGCGCCCTTCTTCCATCGCCTGGTTGCTGATCATGCCTTGGCCGTTGTGGCCGTCTGACACATAAATGCTTCCGTCGGGCCCAACGATAACATCATTCGGCTGATTGAATACATCCGGGCCAGTGCCTGTTTGCCCGGGCTTGCCGAGACTCATCAGCAACTCACCATCTGCACTAAATTGATGAACCTGATGACCTTTGGTGCCGTCAGCGTTGGCGGCAAAATCAGTCACCCAGACTGTGCCGTCGGCAGCGGCATGAATACCGTGAGGCGTTTGCATCAGGCCTCCACCGAAGTTCGCTATCACCTCACCCGTATCGCGGTTGAATTTGAATATTGGATCGACCGGATTGGTGTCACAGTTAACCGGCACGCCACCGCCAAAGCTGGAAGCACCGCAACGCTCATAAGCCCAAATATGCCCGTCGTTCGGATCAATATCGATTCCGGCTGTGGACCCCCAGTTCCGACCAGAAGGGAGTTCTCCCCAATTTGGGACAACTACCGGGTTTGGGTTTGGTAATCCTTCACCAGTTATAAAATCGGTGTCATCAGAGAAAGCGGCACCAAATGTAGCAAACGCGAGAAAAACTGAGATTGAAAACGAAAGAGTACGAGATGACGACATACCATAATCTCCTTATGATTTTTCTTTCATACGAAAACGGTTAGTGTACAACAGTAAAACAAGCCCCACACCTGTTTATTTCGCGGTTTGATGAGCAAAATGCAGGCTTGACGCTACTGCATCAACACGCATTCGCGAGACCTGCAATGGTTTCAGCGTTAACATGAGCAAAGGACTTTCTCTCATTAAAAGGAGCACCGCGCGATGATCTATAGTCTGGGTAGAGACTCAGTGCAAATCGAGGGTAAAGACTATTTCGTTGCCAAAAACGCGACGGTCGTGGGCAAGGTTCGACTTCAGCACAACGCCAGCGTCTGGTTCAATGCGGTTGTCCGTGGCGACAACGCACTCATTTCAGTGGGCGAAAACTCCAACGTTCAAGATGGTGCAGTTCTGCACACAGATCCTGGCATCCCTCTGGTCATAGGGAAAAACGTTACTGTAGGCCACAAAGTTGTGCTGCACGGCTGCAACATCGGCGACAACTCACTGATTGGTATAAACTCGGTAATTCTGAACGGCGCAAAAATAGGCAAGCACTGCCTGATAGGCGCGAATAGTCTGATCGGCGAGGGAAAAGAAATACCCGATGGCTCGCTGGTCATGGGCTCTCCGGCAAGGGTAATCAGGAAGCTCAATGCGGAGCAACAAGCAAGGCTAGTGATGAGCGCTGAGGTGTACGTAAAAAATTTCAAGCGCTTTAAGGCAGAGATGCGAGTAGGCCTGGTGGAGTGAAATCAGACAGCGCATTTTTTCGGAGAGCCTTTCAAGAATGATATTGCTGCGCATATGATTTACGACGCCATGCGAAGCTGACTGGCTGATGGAATTTTCTTACCAACCTATTGGGTTCATACGCAGTCCATATCGTCAAAAGTTTGCGATACCCAGGCAACCGAATCTGGTATCGGAAGCGGAAGCGGACATTGTGTTCTCCGATGGCCATGACGACACGGACTGTCTGCGAGGTCTCGAGCAGTTCTCTCATCTCTGGCTGCTCTGGCATTTTCATCACACCAGTGAAAAGGGCTGGTCCCCGCTAGTGCAGCCACCCAGGCTCGGCGGAAAACAAAAACTTGGCGTATTCGCGAGCCGTTCCCCATTCCGCCCCAATCCGATCGGGCTCTCTGTCGTCAAAAACCTTGGAAGCCAGAAAATCAATTCTCAGCTTACCCTGAGAGTTGGCGGCATTGACCTGGTAGACACAACACCGATTCTGGATATCAAGCCTTACATCGGCTATGCGGACTCTATCCCTCATGCGCACTCGGGCTTCGCGGCTGAAAAGCCCGGATCATGCTGGGATGTGCATTTCACTGTTTCAGCACTTGAGGCGCTAACAAAATACCAGTCGATTTATCCGAACCTGAAAGCTTTCATCGTTGCTGTTTTAGAGCAGGATCCCAGACCAGCGTGGCGTGCGCGCAACGATGACAACAAACAATATGGTATGTCGCTATACGATCTTAACATCAAGTGGCACGTTACGGACGGGCATGTCGAGATCAAAGAAATTCGTCAGGCTAAGATAACTGGCTAGTCCTCTCTATGGGCTTCAAGCGTACGAGCACCAGCAAGAATCCCGACCATGCCATAATTTCCCTCATGGCAGGCATATTCATACAGCGGCTCGTCCATACGAGAAAGTGGGAACTCGCCGCTAAACTCGGAGGTGAATGTACTCTGATCATTCACCGTAAAGCCATAAATCAACTTGTTATCGCTGCTGCGGCGAAACCGCTCTGTTACAGTAAGGTCTTCTACTCCATAACCGCGTAAGCGATGCCAAGTATTGAAATACTTCGTTTCTACAACCAAAGTATCTTTTTCCCAACGCCCGATGGCATCTCCCATCCACTTCCTGTGAATCTTGGCTGCCGGGTTGCGCTCTTCAGTAATAGGAATTATCCGGGCATCATGCACCATTTCAGCAACAATCACGACATAGCCGGGCGACTGCAGTATTTCTAAATGACTGTTGTATATGATTGGACTCATGACGGGACCGGAAAGATTGCCGAAAGCAACCAGACAGCGCTCGCCCAGACTTCGTCCCTCTGGTCCGTCACTGCTGCGCCCTCTGGTGCTCTGATCATCCCGCCTTGAATCAAAACTCGGGCGTTCCACGCCCGGATGGACAGGCGGCAGTCTTCCGTTGGAAGGATCAATGATTGCCGACGTCCTGAATTCTCCAGAGATAGTCGGTATGAACTGCGCATCATCGCGCCAGAACAGATCATAGTTGCCAATCGGCGGGAGTGAATCTGCGACCTCGGGTGCCGGACGGTCTGGATCGAGCGGTTCATTGTCTGCATCAAACCGCTGCTGCTCCGAGTGCTCGAGCGCCATAGCTTCTTCTTCGCTATAGGCACGCTTTTCCCCCAGGGACTCCG
>DORE01000255.1:5139-5616 GCA_003514305.1 Gammaproteobacteria bacterium
AAGTCTTGCGCACTGCTCTGATTAAAACAAAGCAATAAAAAAATCGAGGGTAACAACTTTGGCATGGCGGCCTCCTGTCAAACTGTATTATATTTTCTGCACTCACACTCAGATTGCGAGGACGCTTCTAAACTCCGCAATTTCTGCCCCGCTATAACCGAGACCTTCGAGAACGACGTCGGTATGCTGACCCAGGGCAGGTACCGCTGAAAGTTTGGAATCGTAAGCGCTGCTATGACCAGGTGGTTGAAGCGCAGTTACCGGCCCGGCTGGCGTCTCGACCTCGACGAAGCGACGCAGCGCCTGCAGTTGAGGATGGTTCCAAACTGCCGCCATGTCATTAGCGCTTGCGTTTGCTATCGAGGCTGCGTTCAGACTGTCGACGATTTCTACAATAGTCTTTGAGTCAAAGCACCGCTGAATTAGTCTTTCTAGCACTGCACGATTTTCCGAGCGCAGCGTGTTTGATAAAAAGCG
>DORE01000137.1 GCA_003514305.1 Gammaproteobacteria bacterium
GGTGAAATTAGTTTGACGCAAGGGCCAGTGCAGCGGTCGATCTGGTACTGCAAGCACGGCCTTGAACGGTTTTTAAAGTAGCTGTCATTGCATTGTCTGACCCTGAAAACTTTCTGTAGGACCTGCAAGGTCTCCCTCGTGGCGTTCGCACTGGGGTAGGGACCGAAAAACCGCCCTTTTCGTCTCCGACTTCCTCGGTAAAAACTGAGCCTTGGAAATTCACTGTCATCAGAAAGCAAGATATAAGGGTAGGACTTGTCATCCCTTAGTTGAATATTATAAGGCGGCTTCAAGGATTTAATCAGATTTTGTTCGAGAAGCAAGGCTTCAGTTTCGCCCCTAGTAACTGTAACCCTAATATCGTGAATCTTATTCACCATCGCCAGTGTTTTAGTCGTCAGTCCAGAAGACCTGAAATAACTGCTCACCCGGCTTTTCAATTTCCTAGCCTTACCGACGTATAAAACTTCCCCCGCGTTGTCAATCATCTGATAAACCCCGGGCCTTGATGTTAAGTTTGCAAGGAAGCTTTTATGATCGAAAGATTTTGTAGCAGTGTTATGCATGATGAGTGGATGATGAGGCACGTTCACAAAGAAGACAGAATTTAGGTTATCGCTGGAGACCTTAAGAGGCAGTGGTACATATTCGTGACTGCTTACAAGATAATTACACAACGACCAGTGTATCTCGGAAGATCAAAGTATCCTTACTTCTGGCTCAAGGACAATACCAAATTCGTCGAGTACACTCGCAACCATACGTTGGGCCAGGACAGAGATCTCTTTTCCTGTAGCCTTAGCAGCATTGATCAAAACAAGTGCATGTGTTGCGGAGACCTCTGCTCCGCCATTTTTTCGCCCTTTCCACCCTAATTTGTCCAACAACCAAGCTGCCGGAATCTTTTTGATATTCGGGTCATCCGTATCGAACCATACAATATCCTGGTGTCGGATTTTTAACTCTTCCAGTAAAGTCACAGATATAAGGGGATTTTTAAAAAAACTTCCGGCATTACCTATAAGCTTCGGATTCGGCAACTTACGACGGCGGACGCGGCAAACAATCGAAAACAATCTCTGTGGTGTTTCTACCGGATCCTCATAGAATTCCTTGTCAAGTGAAGCGTAACTGAGGTTTGGCGCCCAATCCAATTGCAATTGTAGTGTCACTTCGCTAATCAAGAATTTGGCACCTTCGGGCTTCTTAAAAATACTGTCTCGATAGCCAAAGCAGCAATCGCTGGCATTGAGAACAAACGTCTTTCCTGTAGACATATCGAGGCCTTTAACATGCTTGACAAATGACGCAAGCTCAACACCGTAGGCACCAATATTCTGAACGGGTGCGGCACCAACGGACCCTGGAATCAACGCTAAATTCTCCAACCCATGCAAACCAGCATTCATACAGGTCAAAACAAAATTGTGCCAGTTCTCTCCAGATGCCACACGAACGACACCTGACTCTTGATCAATTTGAACGCCTGTCAATGCAACTTTAATAATCAGACCAGGATAGTCCTTGGTGAACAGCACATTACTCCCCTCTCCAATCACGTATATCGGACTGCGTCTTTCTGACGCGTATTGCAACGCAAGTTGTAATTCTTCCAAGGATCTTACAGATGAGAAGTATTTTGACCTTGCTGATACGCCAAAACTATTGTGAGGCTGCAGGTTAAAATTTTCATGAATCAACATAGTTTCCTCTTGCCCTTCTCGATGAATCAAAAAATAACCTGACCGATAAACATCTCACAGAATTTTCTTGGCAAGCCCAACTAGAACCAATAAGGCACAATAAGGCGCTGCCTAATAGGATCCAGAACTTGTTTTAAAATTGAGTTATGTTTCCTCGCAAGCAACGCAAATTCATGCCTGAGTACAGATGGGAGCCACTGATTTAGGTCAGGCAGGTTAGTTTTTTGAATCGCGATAATGTAATCGAAAGGGTCATAATCTGACTCAACGTTTTGGCACTCTCGCTGCGGGCCTAGATCATACCTATTGACTAGTTCAGTGTCTGTGGCTAGAGCGCTAAGCGGTTTTGCCTCACAAAATATTTTCAAAGTGGTTGAATTTATCTCAACCCTATCGGCGAATTGGTTCTCGCCAATTAACTTGTCAATAACACCGTGACTTGTCGATGATTGAAAAATGTCTTTCAAACACACTAAAAGAACGTAGATTTTTTTTGATCTGGCTAACATTAGATTCAACTATGTTTCGGAGAATAGTCGACGTATCAATTCAAGATCTTCATATGTGTCCACGCCAGCGGGCATTGGCTCTTCCCATTTATCGACATGAACCTTCACCCCATTTTCAAGGGCACGAAGCTGTTCAAGACTTTCTGATGCCTCCAACGCTGAAATTGGCCATCCAACAAATTGACTGAGAGTCTCAACACGATAAGCATAGATGCCAATGTGCCTGTATCGGTCAGGGCATTTGCCGCCCTTGGAAAAAGGAATGCAAGATCGGCTAAAGTAATGTGCAAAGCCATCGCGATCAAAGACAACTTTGACAGCATTCGGATCAACGTGTTCTTGTTCACGAGCGATCTTCTCGCATAGCGTTGCAATGCCAGCTACTGGATTGGCCTGTAAATTATCAGCAACCAAATTGATTGCTTCAGGGGGAATCAGTGGTTCATCGCCCTGAACGTTGACCACGACAGTTCCGGATTCCCATCTGCTTTGTTGCGCGACCTCATAGGCGCGCTCGGTTCCAGAGCGATGCGTTTCTGAAGTCATCGTACAATCAGCGCCAAAATTTGTGGCCACTTCAGCAACTCGCGAATCATCAGTGGCAATTATCACTTGATCCGCCGAGCTGCTGCAGGCTTGTTCCCAGGTGCGCTGTAGCATGGGTTTGCCTTGAATTTCTAGCAAAGGTTTACCCGGCAGGCGTTCAGAGGCATAGCGCGCAGGAATAACTACTTTAAAGCTCACTGAAGTCTCTCCAGTTCATCGTCGCTCAACACTCTGGCTTCAGCCGTCAACATGACTGGAACACCCTCCCGAACTGGGTAAGCGAGCTTATCGACGAGACAAACCAACTCTTCGGCGCCCCGATAGTAATGCAACTCGCCTTTACAGATCGGGCAAGCCAGGATTTCTAGCAGTTTCTTGTCCAGCATAGACGTCTCTTATGTTTTTGATATTAGCGAAGATGGCCCTGATTAAGGGTCGACAAATTGAAGAACGTGCTTACTCACGTGGCACAAAAGCTTTGGGTCAACTTCTACTTTGACGTCAAGACACCAAAATCTCGAATCAGCAAAAGCCTCACATTTTATTCCATCCTTCTTTGTCATGACGATGGGATTACCATCCGCAAATGCTGCGCCCTGGAAATCTTCCATCTTATATCGATAATGATCTGGATAGCTGTGTGCTTTTATTTGATAAGGCAATTCATTGAACAGCTTGAAGAAACGATTCGGATTACCCAATGCCGCCACTGCATCAATTGTCGTGCCAATCTTGAAGGGAGCTCCACTCAGAGGCCTGCGTTCTCCGGTTGATATATTAACAAGGGCAACAGGGTCAATCCTTAAATTGTAACTCTGAGAAAACAAAGGGTGATCTTTATCCGCGTCGCCATTCAGCACCACTGCATCCACCTGTTGCAGTCGAGAAATCGGCTCTCGAAGTGGTCCGGCAGGTAAGCAAAGCTCATTGCCAAATAATCTCAGTGGATCCACAACGCAAATTTCATAGGACCGAGGTAGTCCATAATGCTGCAGTCCATCATCACTGAGCACTACATCTGCATCTGTGTGGCGCCTAACATATCTCAGTGCCGCTGCACGATCAGGGTCAATAACTACCGGACATTCAGTGTGGCGGTAGATCAGAGAAGGCTCATCGCCAGCTTCAATTACCGGTACGGATTCATCTATCAAGAGCGGGTAATGCGGCGCCTTACTTTTATAGCCCCTGCTGATAATAGCAGGCACAAATCCTTCGTTATTTAGATGGCGAGCGAGAGCGATAACAAGAGGTGTTTTCCCTGTTCCACCTGTTGTGATATTCCCGACAACAATGACAGGACAGGCTAAATCCTTATGTTGACCAAGCTTTGGATATTTGCGCAAAGCCCGCAATCGCCTTAATGCGATAAATCGAACAAGTAGCGAGAACGGAAGTAACAACCACAGCCAGAACGATTTTCGATGCCATGCCTTACTCATAAAGTTCATCGTGACTTACTTTTCTTGATTTGAAGATTGTATCTCGTGCATTCGAGCATAATGCCCTGACCTCGACAAAAGTTCCGTGTGTGTACCAGATTCAACAACTCTGCCGTGCTCCATAACCATTATTACATCTGCGCGTTCGACCGTTGACAGGCGGTGTGCAATGATAAAGGTTGTTCGGTTCTTAATCAGTTTTTGTAGCGCGAGATGAATAAACTTTTCAGATTCGGCATCGAGCGCAGAAGTAGCTTCGTCTAGAATCAGGACAGGTGCATTCTTCAAAAGCGCTCGGGCGATCGCGAGTCGTTGGCGCTGTCCTCCCGATAAAAGAGATGCATCGTCTCCCACTTGAGCATCTAAACCACTTTCAAGTTTAGAAATAAATTCCATTGCGTGTGCGGCCCCTGCAGCGTCCTTGATTGCATCTAGTGAGTAGTGGGGATTACCGTAAGCGATATTCTCTGCAATCGTGCCGTCAAACAGGACAACCTGTTGAGTAACTAATGATATTTGCCCCCTGAGATTGCTGAGTTCATATTCATCAACCTCAATACCATCAAGTAGAATTGAGCCTCGATTGTGCTGATAAAAGCGCGGGATAAGATTTACCAGACTAGATTTGCCGCTGCCAGATTTACCAACCAGCGCCACAGTTTGCCCAGGTTCTACTTTGACGCTGACTCCTTTCAAGGCAAAAGAGGACTCGTTATAGGAGAACCAGACGTCTTTAAATTCGACACTGCCATCGATTCGACGCACTGCATGTTGTCCTCTGTTAGGCTCAGAAGGTTCATCAAGCAAATCGAAAATACTAGCTGAAGCCGCGATACCTCTTTGGATGACCGCGTTAATTTGCGTTAATTGGCGGATCGGTTTTGCCAGTAGTCCCGCGGCGCTCAGAAAGATGACAAATTCGCCAGGACTCCTGCCCGCAAAAAACTCTGGTGACATCGCAAGCCAAACCAGGAACGCCAGCCCCATCGCCACAATCATCTGCACAATTGGCGTGCTGGTATTGCGCGTCAATTCCAGCTTCATATTCTGATGCCTGTTTCGCTCACTCGTTGAGGTAAGCTTATCGTTCACCATCTTTTCGGCATTGAATGTCCTGATGACCTTATGACCTTTAATGGTTTCACTGGCTATCTGAGTGACTTCTCCCATTGAATCCTGCATTTGCGAGCTATATCGCCGAAAATACCCTGACGCAAGAGACACAATTCCCCCAACCAAGGGTGAAATGATTAAAAAGGTGAGCGTTAATTGCCAGTCAATCAAAAATAGCTGAGCAAGATAGAAAATGACCGTTAGCCCCTCTCTAAATGCTACGGTAATTGCTTCACTTGCGGCGCCCGCAATTTGCTGAACGTCATAGGTTACTTTGGAAACCAAGCGCCCGCCTGCTTGGCGATCAAAAAACGAGGCAGGGAGCCCCACGAGCTTTTTGCCCAACTCGCAGCGCAGTCTGTGCATGACATGCTGTGCTAAGTAGGCCATCGAGTAGCCGCCAAGAAATGAGCCTATGCCGCGTCCAAAAGCGATAGCTAAACATATGATGGGGCTCAAGATCCTAGCCTGCTCATAATTTTCAGAGCTTATAGAATCCAGCGTCCAGCCAAGCCACTGGGTGGCGGCAGGCCCAGAGGCAGCGAAAATGACAAAGCCAAGTAAGCCTGTGATCATCACAGCTTTGTTACCGATGACGTAGGTTAACAACCGTCGGTAGAGCACCCACCCGCGCCTCAAAGATGATCTATCTGGCTGCGCCGCCATTAATAGCCTGCGTCCTGTGCTGCGGATTGTTCTGAATGCTGCGTCGCGATGCTCAGTCTTTCAAAACCTGCTTGACCGATAGCGTCCATTGCAGATACCACTGATTGGTGTGTTGCTTCTGAATCAGCGACGATGATAACTGGCAAATTGAGATTTCCCTCAGATTCAAGCTCAAGACCTCGCATCAAAGTCTCGACTCTCCCGTTAACAAGAATTTGACCGTTAAGGGAGAATAGGCCATCACGGGATATCACTATCTCAAGCTGTTCTGTATCATTTGCTATGGTTTCTGCTCCTGCTTTAGGCAGGTTTACCTGCAGTAGAGCCTCCCTGTTAAACGTCGTGGTGACCATAAAAAAAATAAGTAGAAGAAACACCACGTCGATGAGAGGCGTGAGGTTGATCGAAGGCTCTTCTTTTATATGTCGCTTAAATTTCATGGGGCCCGGCTACAGCGCAGTGACGCCGATCACTTTATCTCCACTTGTCGTTCACTTTGTAAAGCATCAACCAATTTACTCGATTCCTGCTCGAGATTAAGGACTAAGGAATCGACCCTACGCATAAAAAATCGGTGGAAGACAAATGTGGGAATTGCGACGGTTAGACCAGCTGCTGTTGTTATTAGCGCCTCAGAGATACCTCCGGCAAGCGCATTTGCGTTACCTGTGCCTTGGAGCATTATTTCGCTGAACACCCTGATCATTCCGACCACAGTTCCAAGTAGGCCCAAAAGCGGAGTCACTGCCGCGAGCGTTCCCAAAGTATTCAAATAGCGTTCCAACTCGTGTATTACTTGTGAGGATGCCTGCTCGATGCTTTCAACCATCGCCGAGCGCCCATACTTCGAGTTAAGCAACCCTGTAGCAAGAATTTGGCCCAGCGGCGATGACGTGCGTAATTGCTTCATCTTGTTTGAGTCCAACTGATCGTTCTTCAGCCAAGTCCAAACCTGAGCTAGAATGTTCTGCGGGGCGATCTTGGCGACATTGAGTGTCCACAGTCGTTCAATTATGATTGCAATCGCGACAATTGAACACAGGATTATAGGCAGCATTAGCCAACCGCCAGCTTGAACTATTTCCAGCACGTATTATCCTCCGGCTTCGCAAAGTTTAGCACAGCGGACGCATGAGAGATCATTGCATTACCATACAGGATATCGGCACAAAATGTGATTGCCTGACCATGACCGATGATGAAGATTGTTACAGCGGTACATAGTCGGCAAGAGTTTGCCTGGATCTGCAGTCAACTAATCAAGCTGCTTGTCAGCAAGCGGAATCTCCAATGCTGTCGATTCAAGCGTTCATGTAGCTCCATCTCGTTATTAGGCTCTTTAATCCTATTTTTCTTTCCGCTATCAAAACCCACATATTTTGCATCTGCTATTTTGAGAGTTGAATAGAACTCAAACCAGTCATCGTCGTTTTGAGCACGCTTCCATTTCAATTTTCTGAACGTTAAATATTCTGGGGGTCGCATCAACTTCTATCCCATCGGCAGTGAGAATTAGTTTATCGGAGCTTTCATCACACTTACTCCGGAGTGGCGAGCCTAGCATTTCACTTGTCATGATAATTGTTCCTAGGTTACTTCAAATCGAGCACCAAAATGTTACTGAACTCAAAACATAAGCGAGCTGCAGCCAGGCTTGAATTCAAGGTCAAATGAATAGGCTTAGATGGGGATTACATCACGGTGTAGTTTTGGAAATTATTCTTGCCTGAGCGCCTCAGCGGGCTGAATCCGAGCAGCACGGCGCGCAGGTATGATTGTTGCGATAAAAGCCAATAAAAACACCCCCACAACCACATAGACAAGATCTAGCCATTCAACTTTTGAGGGTAGATAGTCAATTGGATAGACATCTGCACTCAACAACTGCAAGTTAAAAAAAGATTCTAGCCAGCCAGCAAATTCGGTCACATTCATAGCCCCTAGGATTCCGAAAAATAGTCCGAAGGCGGTGCCAATCAAGCCTATTAAGCAGCCTTGCCAAAGAAAAACCTTCATTACGATTTTCGGGCTTGCCCCCAACGTGCGCAATATAGCAATGTCGGCCCGCTTATCCCTGACAATCATCATCAAGCTCACGACCAGATTAAACGCAGCGACAGAGACCAACAACCAAAGCATAAAAGCGATGATATTCCGCGAAAAACGAATATTGTCGTAGATTGCACCTAACTGAAGCGTCCAAGATTCAATGGAAAAGGAAGTGGGCAGGAAAGAATCAAGCTCTGCGGCAACTCGATCAGCCGATAATGCATCTTCAAGGCGCAAATGGAGCGCATTCTGAGGGGACGTCAATTTAAACAGCGCACGAGCTGCTTGCTGATTAACAATAACGTAAGCTTCATCGAGATCTTTAGTACCAACCCTAAAAATCCCAACTACATCGAACTTGCGAAAATTTGCCAGTGTAACGAGAGGATTAATAGAAACCGATGACGAATACAGTGTTAATTGATCGCCTGTTTCAACTCCAATACTTTCTGCCAATGACTCGCCAATGACAATACCCCAACGGTTAGATTGAAGATCCTGCAATCTGCCCGATATAAAGTAATTTTCTAGAACAGAGTCACTGTTGTTTTCTTTATTATCAACGCCATTTATAAGCACTCCTTTATTTCCAAAGCGGCCAGAAACAACGCCTGCGGCTTGCACAACATGCGAGATTGACGACAATTCAAGCCTCGTTCCTAACTGTCCAGCGACTGACTCCCATTCCGATTGTCGCAGGGGTTCATCTGCGTAAAGTGTAACATGCGGGACTATTCCAAGTATTGTTTGACGCATCTCTCGGTCAAATCCATTCATGACCGAAAGAACCAAAATTAAAATCGCGACGCTTAACGATAATCCAAACACAGCAACTGCAGACATAAACGAGACCAGATGGCTGCTCTTCCCAACGCTCACGTATCGGACAGCGAGGTATCGAGAAAAAGAAACGGGTGACTCATTCATGAAGCATGCCATCCCGCAAAAAAAGTTTACGATCGAGCGTATCGGCAAAGGCCTCATCATGCGTTACGACGATATAACTAATGCCTAGCTTTTCATTAAGTTCAGACATCAAGCTTTGTACACTGAGAGCGGTGTTGCGATCTAAATTGCCAGTCGGCTCATCGAGCAAGACACAAGCAGGCTCTGTGACCAACGCGCGAGCAATCGCAATGCGTTGACGCTCTCCACCGGAAAGTTCTGAAGGCTTATGTTGCGCTCGATCCTTCAAGCCAACCCGCTCCAAAATATTTTGGCTTTTATGCAAGGCCTTCTGCCAGGTAAATCCACCAATCAACAAAGGCATTGCTATGTTTTCCAGGGCATTGAATTCAGCGAGCAAATGATGGAATTGATAGACGAAACCGAGATGAAGATTTCGCAGTTGACCGCGCTCTGTTTCATCTACCTCAGCCATATCCTTTCCAGCCACTATGACTCTTCCGCGGGAAGGCAGATCTAATCCTCCGAGCAAGTTTAGTAAGGTCGTCTTACCTGAACCAGAGGTGCCCAAAATCGCGAGCTGCTCTCCTTCTCGCAGCTGGAGAGAGATCTCCTTCAGCACTTCTATCTGTTGCGGCCCTTCGGTATAGGTTTTACCGAGATTTAAGCATTCAAGTACTACAGGCACAATTTACACTCACTAAACGCTATTCGTAACGCAAAACTTGCGCCGGCTGAATGCAGCTTGCGCGGTAAGCCGGATATAAGGTCGATAAAAAACAGATGGTTAGAGCTGCAATGCAAACAAATAAAACCTCAGAGGAAATCACTTTTGTTTGCAGGTGCGACAAAAGATATACATTCGCCCCCTCGATATTGGAGTTAATGAACCGCTCCACCGCTAGACTCAAATCAGTAATGTAATGAGCTAAGCCCAGGCCCAATACAGCGCCTAACACAGTCCCCACGATTCCTGCAATCAAGCCTTGCACCATAAAAATCCACATAATGGTCGCCTGACTGGCTCCCATGGTCCGAAGTATTGCAATATCTGCACTTTTATTGGACACGAACATCACCAGCGTGGAGATAATATTGACCGCACCGATAACCACAATCATGAGCAGCATAAAAGCAGTCAGAAATTTTTCCATGTTCAGCGCATTAAACAGGCTGGCCTGAACTTCGTTCCATGGAGTGACTTCGAGATCTGGATGATTCGCAAATACCTGAGCCGCAATTTCGCCGGCACGGTCTATGTCGCTTACTCTCAACCTAAGGCGCATGTCGGCACCAAGCTCATTAGCGAAGAGGCTCTCCGCGGAGGCCAATGAAACCAGCGCTATATTATGGTTACTGTAAAGCCCGAAATCTGCAAAACCAACCACCTTAGCTCCCTGCCCTTGAGCTAGACTCCTGTTCAATAAGCTCTCGAGACTCAACATGCTTACCTGCGCGGAGCTAAAAACTCCCAGCCGTCCCGCTAGACCACCCCCAAGAATGACTCCGTCTGTCTTATCTAGACCGACGAGCAGTTCCGAGAGTGTCGAACTGTCTTCGTCATTCACCGATGGCTCCAGCGCCGGGTTAACGCCTCGCACAGTTATGAACGCAGTTTCCCCTTGATGAGTAATACTCGCTTCAGATTCGATAAAAGGTGCGGCCGCGACCACTTGGTCTGAGCTAAGTGCAAGTTCGCGTAGTGCAGGCCAATTTCTCTGCAACGCCGGGCCCGATATCGTTACATGAGGCACTGACTTAAGTGCTTCCGCCCTAAGCGTAGCTATTGAGCCGTTTATCACAGCTAGCGCAACGATTAGAATGAGGACGCCAAGCGTCACACCAAGTACGGATATCAACGAAACAAACGAGAGGAGCAGACTGTGCTTGTGCGCCAACGAAAAACGTATTCCTACAAGTAGGGGAAGTGATCTAAACATTCAGAGGCAATCACCTTGCAGGTTGACAGAGCTGGCTATCGAGCTTCTTGGGCTGCTCGACAGCGCGAACTCTGATTCCAGAATCGCTGAGCCTAAACGTGATCTGCGTGACGTTGCAATAGCCGCTGCACCGTCTTAAAACTGATTGGCATTACAGGCGTGGAAACTTCGCTTGATATTGCCCTCAGTGATTTCCCATCCCTTTTCAGCTCGAAAATTCTTTTTAGAACCCTTTGCTCCATCGGGTTTTCGATCAAGCGGCCATTATCGTGAATCATATACCCGAACGGACGACTTCCGCCCAAATAGCGTCCTTGCTGTTTCTGACGTTGTTTGACTCCCTTTATTCGCTCAGCTGACTTACGCCTTTCGAGTGCCGAAAAAAGCGCAACAGCACTACTTACACTTACTGTGAGGTCAGGGTCGGTGATATCTCCCCCGAGCTCGACAACATGCAGTGCGATTTGACTCTTCGCAAAAAGCTTGATCAGGTGCAGCGCTTCTTGACTCGAACTGACAACACGTTCAAGCCGGCTGCACAGCAATATATCTCCGGGATTCATCGCTTCAAGCAACAGTTTTCCGCGCTCACGACTGACGAATTCCTGATTCCATCGGCAATTAAATTCGGTAATGGTCTCTGTCATGTACCATCCGTGCTGCAAACAATATGTTTGAATGCTCAATAGTTCAGGCTCCAGAATACTGTTCAAACGGTCCTGGTCCATCGAGTCTTCCAGCTCGGATGTTCTGCAGTAGGCGTAGATGGTCATCGTCGAAAGTCCTCTCACCGGTTGGATCGAAATCCAACTCGGCCCACTTAAAAGAAATGAAGGTCACGTAACGCTTTGATAAGGCAAAGCGGGCTAACATTCTGATTTTCTGTGCTTTTCAGACAAAACACTGAATCGCCACACGCCAAACATTCCTATGGATGAAGCTGAGATTCTAAATCTATCGCGCGCGTGTTGTGTCTGTGTAAAGTCAAAGCCACGACCCTCTATTCAAGCACAGCATTATGTTCGAATCAAGGTATCGTTGCTCAGCTACAAATCTCAGAAAACACTCAACTCTCCTTGAAACACATCCTTACGATATGCGTTTCAAAACACTCCCCATATTATTGTTTTCGATAAATTTTTTACACGACTTATCTGCTCCTTCATTGTGTATTTCATGCAGTTTTGGTAAGATCGGCACGCTAGACAGTTGGATGCGCAGACTGGAAGAAGAAAATAGGCGTAAAATAAGAAGAACTGCCTGTTCGCGCCTGACAAGGCGTTTGAATCGTTGCGTTAAATTCTACTACCCCTTCCGCATCTGAGGGTTGACCAGAACCAGATAGAGACTGAGAGCTAATTAGGTATAGGATCGCGCTAAAAACGAGAGGCGTAACTAGAAGTCACGTTATCGTTCAGCGCAGGATTGAGCAAGTGCAAAGAGCTAAGGTGCTCACCTGATTATAGCAGCCTTCACCACAGGACATAAACTGAACATCGCGATGGGTAACCGTAATTGAGTGACTCGCGCAAAGTGACAGATACCGTAGATCGAGTATTCGTAAAAGCCCGCGCCAGTGATCCGAGAGATCAAGCGCAGGGTGAAGCAGGAAGTTTCAATTTTTACAGTAAGAACATAATCTCAGGGGAATTGGTCAACGTTACCCCCAGCAAGTAAACACCAGCCGCGTTTTTTGTGCGGCTCAAGCTGATTACATGATTACTGTATGCTTTGCCTCTTGCCCGTTGTTATTGTGGCAACCAATCGGCATAGATTTCTGCTCCTTTCTGAATACACTCTTTCGGTTTTCTGTTCCATAAATTAAAGGAACATAAACTCGATGAAACGCATGCTTATCAACGCGTCGCAGGAAGAGGAACTTCGTGTTGCTCTTGTTGACGGACAGCGTCTGTATGATCTGGATATTGAAAATAGAACCAGGATCCAGAAGAAAGCCAACATATATAAAGGTAAAATCACCCGTGTAGAACCCAGTCTCGAAGCCGCATTCGTGGACTTCGGCGCGGAGCGCCATGGGTTTTTGCCTCTAAAAGAAATTTCTCGCCAATACTTCAAGTCTGATGCTCCTCGTCAGGACGAAAAAAGCACTATCAAAGACCTGATCGCTGAGGGTGCAGAAATCATCGTACAGGTCGAAAAGGAAGAGCGAGGCAACAAAGGTGCAGCGCTGACCACTTTTATCAGCTTGGCAGGCCGCTATCTCGTACTGATGCCAAACAACCCAAAAGCTGGCGGTATTTCTCGACGTATTGAGGGAGATGACCGTTCTGAAATCCGAGAGGCCCTCAGGAGCCTGGAAATCCCTGACAGCATGGGCCTGATAGTGAGGACCGCAGGAGTTGGCAAGGAACATGAGGAGTTGCAGTGGGACCTGGATTATTTATTGGCCCTCTGGGATTCTATTCAGGAAGCAGGAGCGCAAGGAACCTCACCTTTTCTGGTTTTCGCCGAGAGCAACGTAATTATCAGGACTATCCGTGATTATCTGAGAAAGGACATCGGAGAGGTACTCATAGACACCGAGGAATCTCACGCAGAAGCATTAAGTTTTATCCAGCAGGTGATGCCTCAATATGAAAGCCGGATCAAGCTTTACGACGATAAGTTGCCTTTATTTAACAGATATCAGATTGAATCACAGATAGAAAGTGCCTTTGGAAGGGAGGTCAGCCTCCCCTCTGGGGGCTCAGTTGTCATTGATCCGACAGAGGCCCTGATTTCGATTGATATCAACTCGTCACGGGCAACACGGGGAGCTGACATTGAGGAAACAGCACTAAATACTAATCTTGAGGCCGCGGATGAGATCGCCAGACAGCTCCGCTTGCGCGATATGGGCGGATTGGTTGTCATCGACTTTATCGATATGAATTCGAACCGAAATCAAAGAGAAGTCGAAAATCGCATGCGCGAAGCACTCGAGAGTGATAGGGCACGGGTCCAGGTCGGACGGATTTCTCGATTCGGATTGTTAGAAATGTCACGGCAGCGCCTGCGTCCGTCTTTAGGAGAAACTCAGGCCATAGTTTGCCCTCGATGCAGCGGACAGGGCACTATTCGTGACATTGAATCACTATCTTTATCAATTTTAAGGATCATTCAAGAGGAAGCTAACAAACAGAAGAGCCTTGAAGTAAAAGCAACCGTTCCCTTGGTCGTCTCTTCCTACCTGCTGAACGAAAAACGTTCCGCACTGTCAGAAATCGAATCGCAAAGCAATACTAGAGTGGTTATTGTCCCTAATCCAGAAATGCAGACTCCGCACTATGAAATAATCGGAGTCAACAAACATGCTGAAACCTATGAGGTTGATGCTTCCTCTGAGCCAGCCATAGCGGCGCAGAAAATTAAGCCAGACACTGAACAGCCCGCAGTACAAAAACCAACTGTCAGCAATGCACCGCCTATCCGCACTCCGCCTCCGAAAAAAGGAATCCTCGAAGCTATCCTCGCAGGTATCGCCAGCTTGTTCTCTGGCTCAGAAAAAGAAGAACAGTCACAGACCGAGGGAAGAGCGGCGAATCTACGCAGCACTCGGAACAAGCGTTCCCGAAATCAAAGAGGGCAGCAGACGCGTCGCTCAGAGAAGCGTGAAGCACGCGACGACGTGACAAAAAACTCAAGAGATCAAAAGCGGAGGAAACCTCAACAAAAAACAGAAAAAGCTTCTGATGGAAGCGTCAGTTCCGGACCAAGCAAGCGCCAGGACCGAGATTCAAAGGCAACAAGAGATGCCCAAGATCAAAGAAATGGCAAAGCGAATCGCAGTCAAAGTCGGCGTCGACGTTCTAATCAAGATGAGCGAGCCCAGGAGAAAAACAGACCTGACCAAAAAGCAGGGCCCGGCGACCATCCGAACATAGAAAAGTCAGATTCGGCCGCGAGGCGCTCTGGTGACAAGCGACCAAGAAATACCAGTCAGAGAAGACGAGGACCGCGTTCACACGACGCTGTAGTCGAGAATACCGCAGCAGACAGCATCGAGTCCGCGGTTTTGATACAAGCGCCGAGTACACAAACAAATTCGCAAAGCGCTGTTACACCCCTTCCAGATTTAGCAGAGACAGAAAGCAAGGCAAGCGGCGGGCGCAAGCCTGCGTCTGATAGACACACAGAAGACGCTAATAACAGCAAGAATGATGTTTCATCTGCGAAGTCAGCTTCTCCCACAGCCAAGCCTCGTAATGACGTCTCTTCTGCACGTCCATCAGCAAACACAAAGCTCATTGTGGAAGAGCCGGTGTCTCAAAAGACTTCGAAGGACACCGCATCCCAGCTTAAGCAAGATAACGCTGATGGAAATTTGCAAGCAAATGCCGTAGATGGATCAGAATCGCCGTTGCCGAAAAGCTATACGCAGGGTGGACCAACGTCCTCGAGAAACAATCACGCAAAAAAGAGTATGTCGTCGCAGTCAGATGCTGTTATAGCTCAGCCGCACCAGAACGAGGGTATTACTGAAGATAATGTTTCTGGAGCATCAGAGAGTTCCAGTCAGAAATCACAGCCAACTACGCCCGCTGGTGGACGAGCACCAAATGACCCGAGGGAAGTTAAGAAAAGACAGCAAAGCTCTTGATATACTAGAACCAAGGTAGAAAACTCGACCGTATAAAAGCCCGGCATAGCCGGGCCTTTTGCCCAATAAAAAGTGAACCTGGTAAGTAACTTAAAGTGCTTTTTCGAGCTCTGGTAAGGCCTCAAATAGATCTGCTACCAAGCCGAAGTCAGCAACCTGAAATATCGGTGCCTCTTCGTCCTTATTTACTGCCACGATAACTTTCGAGTCCTTCATCCCCGCCAGATGTTGAATAGCACCCGATATGCCCACTGCAATATAGAGATCAGGTGCGACAATCTTACCTGTCTGACCAACCTGGTAGTCATTGGGGACAAAACCTGCATCAACGGCCGCACGAGACGCACCGATCGCTGCGCCGAGCTTATCAGCAACCTTCTCAAGCAAGGCAAAGTTGGCACCGTCCTGCATCCCACGGCCACCTGACACAATTATTGACGCCGCGGTCAGCTCAGGTCTTTCCGAGACCGACAATTGTTCACCCAGGAATTGGGCCATGGTCTGATCTGTTACATGATTAGAGACAGAGACGTCCGCACTTCCGCCCTTTGCTGCCTCTGCGAATGCTGTCGTTCGAACCGTTACAACCTTGGTCGGATCAAAGGACTGAACGGTCGCCATGGCATTGCCGGCATAAATAGGTCGGACGAAGGTGTCAGTTGATTTCACCTCAACAATGTCTGATATTTGCCCCACATCGAGTAACGCTGCAACTCGTGGCATCAGATTTTTACCGGCAGTTGTAGCCGCTGCAAATAAATGCGAATAGTCGCCAGACTCCGCCACGACTAAAGGCGCAAGCGCCTCAGGTAACTGATTCAGATAAGCTGGGCTATCTGCCAAAATGACCTTTCGGACTCCCTTCATGGACGCTGCCTCATCCGCAGCGCTTTTACAATCAGCGCCTGCAATCAAAACATCAACAGCATCACCTATTGCAGCTGCTGCGGTAATTGTATTCAGCACGGAGTTTTTGAGTGAGCTATTATCATGCTCAGCAATTACTAAAGTACTCATAATCTTTATATTACCTTTGCTTCGTTTCGCAGTTTTTCAACGAGCTCTGAGACAGAATCCACCTTGATGCCTGCGGACCTTTCATTTGGTGGTGTTACGCTTAAGGTCTGAATGTTAGATACAATTTGCACGCCAAGATCATCCGGAGAAACATGATCTACCGGCTTCTTCTTTGCCTTCATGATGTTCGGCAGAGACGCATAACGAGGTTCATTCAGACGCAAGTCAGTTGTTACTACTGCTGGTAAGGTCAGTAAAACGGTTTGTTCACCTCCGTCTATTTCTCGGGTAATTTCCACAGAGCTGCCTTTTAATTCAGCGTTACAGGCGAACGTTCCCTGTGGCATATCACATAGGGCTGCTAGCATCTGACCGACCTGATTGTTGTCCGTGTCAATTGACTGTTTTCCAAGGATGACAAGATCAACTTCCTCTTTTTTAACGATGGCTTTGAGAACTTTCGCGACCGATAAAGGCTCTGGCGCCTCTGCAGTTTCAACCAGGATTCCCCGATCTGCCCCCAGAGCGAGTGCGGTCCTTATTTGCTCCATACTTGAGGTTGGACCAATAGAAACTGCGATCACCTCTGTCGCATGACCGGCTTCCTTCAACCGAATCGCTTCTTCCACTGCGATTTCGCAAAAAGGATTGATCGCCATCTTGGTGTTAGTGAGATCAACACCAGTGCCATCTGATTTTACGCGAACACGCACATAAGCGTCGGCAACACGCTTCACTCCAACAAGAACCTTCATGGATTCTCCAAAGATTAACAACTAAGAAAAAATGAGGGCAGACCATCTGCAGCTGCGGCGAATAACCCGCCCGCAAGCGCACTGGATTGAGCTGTAGGCGGTTGGCCCCGCTGTAGACACCGCGCCCTCTGGGCCTATCATGATGCCAATTTTGCTGCAGTAGGTCAACTCGAAACCACCCTATTCCATGACTAACTTACTTAAATTTCAGCAAGTTAGCTAACCATGAGGGTGAGCTTTTCGGGTCAATTAGTGTCTGATAAAAATCAATCCAGCGGGAAAAAGATACCGCTACTGAATACGCCCAGCCTGGACGTCTGCTCATAGTGATGTTCCACACTTAACTCGCACAACCGATAAAAAACAGCACGGCTTAGTAGCCCATTAAGGCCATTGCGTACATGAATAACAGGATGCGGGGAGCCAACGCCTTCAGTGTTACCAACTGTGAGGCGATGGAAGCTGTCCGCAGAAATCTGCTCATCGGTGTTAGTAGAAAATGTAAGTACTTGGACGCCACCTGTCCGGCTGACGTCCATTCCTACAACTACAAAAGGACAGTCTTCAACTGTGATGCCAACCTTCTCAACTGGGGTTACCAAATAATAGCGATTATTCTCTTTTTTCAATATTGAAGAGAACAGTTGCACCAACTCTACGCGCCTGATCGGCCGCCCCTCGTGAAACCAGCTACCGTCCCGACGAATCACGATGTCGAGATCACCACAATATGGGGGGTCCCACAAATGAACAGGTGCTGGATCCTGCGGGTTGGTGTTCCGCGCAAATGTGGCGAAATCCATAAGATGCTGACTTGGCATAAATTGTGGTCCGATGATTCGGTTAAAAGCAATATATTGTGAACCTACCAACTAAAAATAGCCATCCTGCAGGTTATGGTTCAACTGGTGAGTTATGCCAGCCATTGGGCGCCGCATGCTATACTCTTCTTGAACTCACGCCACAACTATGAGTATTCAGAGACATGACCAAAATCGTCTCTTCAAAGACTTTTCCCAAGCTATTCCATCGGAGCACGCCCTTTCTTGATGTACGGGCACCCTGCGAATTTTCACGCGGCACATTTCCCAATACCACAAACATTCCTATTCTGCTGGACAGTGAGCGTGAAGCGGTCGGGATCTTGTATAGAAGAGAAGGCAAATCTGCAGCGATTGCACTTGGACATCGCCTAGTGAATCACGAAGCTAAAGATCAATTGCTTTCAAAATGGAAAGACTTTATTGATGCCAATCCCAATGCGGTGCTGTTCTGTCAGCGCGGAGGGCTTCGTT
>DORE01000034.1 GCA_003514305.1 Gammaproteobacteria bacterium
TTCGTATAGTTGAATATTCCTGTCTAATCGTGTCTTCGTTGACGGTTGAGTTCCCCTCTCTTCTCCAGTTGTAGTAACCGAGAAAGGTTCCTTTGTGAATATCAGATACTTTCATGTCACCATGTAAATAAGACAGCATATGCTTAACGTGAGTCGTGATCGTAGTAAGTCTTCCCTTGACGATTGTTCCTGACTTCACATCAGCGTTTTTCCAGTCAAGAAATCTCTTAGCAACCGTCGTTACATCATCTGAGAATATCTTTTTACCCTGATTCACTCGTGCTGTGATGTTTATGTACTCTTCTTTTCCTTTCTCAAGAGCAGTTTCCAGATGCTTAGTTCGTAGACTTTTCCTGTACATCTTCCCTTCATCTTTAACCCAAACATGCAACTGATAAACTCCACCACTTTTATTTGAAGTAAAAATCTTACAATCACCACCAAAAAGTTCGTGAACATTTGCCATCCAGTTGTTCTGTTTCTCTGTCATATCACTCACTCGTAAAATCTTATTAGATCAATTTCGAGATCAAACAGTAGTCACACATACCGAAGTTGCATATGTGTTTGCTCTGCGTCTCTTAAATTTCATCCAAAAAAAAACACCGATGTCGCGAAACATCAGTGTTTTCCGATTCAACTACAAACTGATGCTGTTTTTTATGATTTTCAGTAAATACAAAAACTTTGTAGTGAGTTTGTAGTACTGATTTTTAAATCACTGAAAAATAACAGGTAAAATTATAGTTTGTAGTGAGTTTGTAGTAAATTGATGAAATAATAACTAATTAAATCAATAATTTAAAAATGTGTGCTTACTCCCACTCGATAGTGGCAGGTGGTTTGCTAGATATATCGTATGCGACTCGGGACACCTCAGGAACTTCATTCATGATCCGGTTAGAGACATGTTCCAACAGATCCGGCTCGAGCCGAGCCCAGCGGGCCGTCATGAAATCGCTAGTTTCCACCGCTCGCAAGCTGACCACATAAGCATAACGGCGGGCGTCGCCCACTACACCAACTGATTTGACCGGTAGGAAAACAGCTAAGGCTTGACTCACCTCGTGGTATTTCCCAGCGCGGTGCAGCTCTTCAATGAAAATCGCATCCGCTTGGCGCAGGATATCACAGTATTCCCGGCGAACCTCACCGAGCACTCTGACACCCAGACCAGGCCCCGGAAACGGATGTCGATAGACCATGTCGAAAGGCAAGCCAAGCGCTAGACCGATCTGCCTGACCTCGTCTTTGAATAATTCTCGTAGCGGCTCCAATAATTCCATGGCCATTTCATCCGGCAGGCCACCAACATTATGGTGAGATTTGATGACATGCGCTTTGCCGGTCTTGGAACCTGCAGATTCGATCACATCAGGATAGATAGTTCCTTGTGCCAGCCATTTTATTTCCCCCAGCCTCGCTGCCTCTTCGTCAAACACCTCAATAAACGTATTCCCGATAATCTTGCGCTTGATTTCAGGGTCTTCGACACCGGCGAGCTTGCCGAGAAACTTCTCTTGAGCATCCACCCGAACTACCCGGATACCCATATTCTCGGCAAAGGTATTCATCACCTGATCGCCTTCATTGAGGCGTAACAAGCCGTTGTCGACGAAAACACAGGTTAACTGATCGCCGATAGCACGATGCAGCAACGCTGCAACTACCGATGAATCCACTCCACCTGAGAGCCCCAGCAGCACCTGGTTTTTTCCAACCTTTGCCTGCACTGTGGAAACCGCGTCTTCAATGATGCTGGTAGCGGTCCATAGGCTCTCACAATCGCAGATCTCAAGAACGAATCTTTCAATAATTCGCATGCCTTGAAGCGTATGTGTGACTTCAGGATGAAACTGGATACCAAAGAGCGGCTTGTTGCGATGGCGCATCGCAGCAATAGGTGCACTGTCAGTCGAAGCAACAATCTGAAAGTCAGGAGGTACCGCAGTCACCTTGTCTCCATGACTCATCCAGACATCCAACTGAGAGGCCCCGCTTTCCAGGCAACGATCTTCGATACCATCCAGCAAGGCACTGTCAGCGACCACGTTTACTTGCGCGGAGCCAAATTCAGATTTGTCTGAGGCCTCGACTCTGCCGCCGAATTCCTCGGCCATAATCTGCATGCCATAGCATATACCCAGTATCGGCAACCCCATCTCATACAGAAACGCTGGCGGCCTCGGTGACAATGCAGTATTCGCGGATTCAGGGCCCCCGGAAAATACAATCCCTTGGGGCGCGAAAGCGGTAAAGTCGCCCCGTGAGAACTCATAGTCCCAAATTTCACAAAAAACGCCAGCTTCACGAATTCTGCGAGCAATGAGCTGCGTGTATTGTGATCCGAAGTCTAGAATCAGAATCTTATGGCTGTGGATATTAGTGCTAGCCATCAGTATCAGAAAGCCCCCAGCGTGGATTAAAAATTAAGCTTATTATCTCTGACTTCTCGGCGGTCCAGGCTTAAAGCGTCTGTAGCATGACTAACTCCAACTTGGCGTCACTGACGTTTAAGACACCCGGTAGTTTGGTGCTTCTTTGGTGATGGACACATCGTGTACGTGAGACTCTGACATGCCAGCACCAGTAATTTTTACAAACTGAGTTTGCGTGCGCATCTGTTCGATGTCTGCACATCCTGTGTAGCCCATGCTAGAACGTAGACCGCCCATCAACTGATGCACAATCGCAGCCATCGGACCTTTATAGGGAACCCTACCCTCAATACCCTCAGGCACAAGTTTTTCATGACCCGCTTCGCTGTCCTGAAAGTATCGATCACTCGAACCCTGAGAGTGGGACATTGCACCCAAACTTCCCATGCCGCGATAGGACTTGTAGCTGCGCCCCTGATAGAGTTCTACTTCGCCTGGTGCCTCCTCAGAGCCGGCCAGTAAGCTACCCACCATTACCACGTTCGCGCCTGCTGCGATAACTTTAGCGATATCGCCCGAATAACGGATACCACCGTCAGAAATCACACAAACATCTTCATCCTTCAAAGCATCAACGACATTTGCAACAGCAGAAATCTGCGGGACACCGACACCAGTGACAATACGGGTCGTACATATTGAGCCTGGGCCAATGCCGACCTTGACCGCATCAGCACCGGCTTCAGCCAGATCCCGAGCCGCCTGAGCGGTTCCGATATTACCACCTACTACTGAGACGGCATTATGACACTTCTTGATGCTAGTCACCGTGTCAAGCACACCCTGATGATGTCCATGAGCCGTATCCACGATAACAACATCCACGCCCGCTTCAACAAGCGCAGCCACTCTGTCTTCCGTATCGGCGGAGGTGCCGACGGCTGCGGCTGAACGCAGTCTGCCGTGCTCATCTTTACATGCATTGGGAAAATCTTCTGACTTAAGAATGTCTTTCAGAGTAATAAGGCCCTTGAGCTCGAAATCATCATTAACCACGAGGATTTTTTCAATCCGGTGCCTGTGAAGCAACTCCTTAACCTCGGCAAGATCAAAGTCTTCCTTCACGGTTACCAATCGATCCCTCGGCGTCATGATAGTGACTATCGCAGCATCCAGATTTGACTCAAAGCGTACGTCTCGACTGGTCACGATTCCCGCCAGGCCCGAACCATT
>DORE01000269.1:0-5076 GCA_003514305.1 Gammaproteobacteria bacterium
TGGAGTTGGACCAGGAGGCGAAGGCCGCTTTCGCAGCTTTGGCGGCGGCGTCTACATCTTTGGCTGTTCCCATCGAAATGGTTGCGAAGGGCTCTTCTGTTGCAGGATTGATGACTTCCAGCGTGGGGCGGTCAGGCTCGACCCATTCACCGTTAATGAAGAACTTGTTATAGGCCGTAGTCATGACGTTGCTCCTGTTTCTGCCAGAATGAGTGGATTACACTTAGATCCCAGAGTATAACCAGATTCGCTATGACCTAGAAGTAGGCGCAGCCTTGGGATTCAGTCACTCAATCGGTAACCAGCTAGCAGCTTTTCTCAACAAGACGCTCTTGGGTTACAGACGGCTCGATACAGTACCTGTTGACGCTGTTGCGGAGATCTTGCAGCCGGGCGATGTGGTGTTGGTCGAGGGCGGGACTCGGATTAGTGTTGCAATTCAGTACCTGACTCAGTCATCTTGGTCTCACGCCTGCCTGTTTGTAGGAGAATCCGGCTCAAATTCCCGTGAGCTCAGTCTTCTCGAAGCTGATCTTCAAGATGGGTTCGATTAATTCCGCTTCAGCACTATTCTGGTTTTAATCTACGGATTTGCCGTCCGGTCAAACTCACTGAACAGGATCGAGGCCGGTTGGTCAGACATGCTCTGTCCCGATTGGGTTTTACCTACGATCTGCAGAATGTTTGGGATTTGGTCAGATTTACGATTCAGAAGCCGGCAGTGCCGAATCGCTTCCGGCGCGCGATGGTCGGGCTAGGCAGCGGTGAGCCTACCAGGGCGATCTGCTCAACGCTCATCGCAGAGTCCTTTCAGTTGATCAATTACCCCGTATTACCAGTTTTGGGCCCTGATATGGGGGCAGCGGGCAAGGTTCCTGTCTACTATCAACGTCACTTTTCTCACTTTACACCCAGAGATTTTGATTTATCTCCCTATTTCAAAGTCATTAAACCCACCTTAGAGTTGGGATTTGACTATCAGCAGATGCCTTGGGCGGGGGAAGAAGATTCGTAGGCTTGGTGTCAGATCAAACCTAGCAGGAGCGTCACTGCTGCTTCGAACTGTGGATCGTCCCTACGGACTTCGCTTAAGGGCCAGTCTAGAGTGTTTTCAGGCTTCAAGCCGGAGCCTTCAAAGCTCAGCCCGTCAATTCGGGTGGTGGTTGCTGGCTGATATTCAAACGTTTCGGAACCACTGACTTGCCTGTAACTGCCGATTAAACCGAGTGTCGCGCTACCCAGACTCACAATCCGTTCAAGTTTGCTCGTTTCATAGGCTAATAATTCTGGTCCTCCGCGAGTCCGCTCGTTAATCAGGACCACAACTGGGCGTTGGAAGGGATTGTTGGCGATGTTGCTCGATGTATCATTTATCGATATTAGCCACCCTGATGCATCAGTGATGTCAAGCCCGGAATAATTGGTTAACAATATCTGCAAGTGCTCCGGATCCAAGAAGCCGTAACTGTCCCGCAAATCCAGAACTATACCGTCACATAGGGCAAGGTCCTGAAACAGCGACTGAGTCAATATGAGATCATGTGTGCTTCGGGATAGACCCCACAGATGCGCGTATCCGATAATCTTGTTACCTGCACTGAATTGTTGAACACTCGCTTCACTAGCGCTTCGAAAACTGTCATAGAGATTTTCAAAAACGGGCACTACGGACACGGTTAATGAGGCAGTCTTTCGCAGAACGGTGAGGTCACGGCTGTTCTGGGCAGGCTCAAAAAAAGCGGTCGGGTTAAAGCTTGTGATTGGATCAAACGCCTGGCCGTCAATTGAGGTGACCAGATCGCCTCGACTTAGGCCTGCCCTATGGGCTGGATAGCTTTCCAAAACGCTCGTGATAAGGAAGCCCTCTTTCCGGTTGTGCCCTTGGATGCCAATATGGTTCAGTGCAACGCGTGACTTTGCGGCTTTGCTGTAAAATGCCTGGATGAGGTAAAAGTCCAGACTATTAGGATCTACTTGGTTCCCGGGCGAAGTTTGAGCTGAGGAAGTAATCGCAAAAGAAACTAGGCTGGCCGCGAGTATAAGAGTACGGAGAGTCATGTTTTAGCCGGCCAGATTCAGGGCTCTTTGAGCCGCCGGTCGCCTGTAGTGCCTGTTGCGCAAGGCTAAAAAGCGTGCTGGAACCGCGAAATTGAAACGTATCGCCCAATTGAAGGTTTGAGCAAGCAGGATATCGACGAGAGTGAATGAGTCTGCCACTGCAAATTCCGACTCCGGCAGGATGCGATCGAGTGTCGCTGTGGCTTTTTGAAATTCGTATTTTGCCGTCTCCATCATCTGCGGAATACGATATTCATCGGGTAGGGCAAACGTGTGCTTTCCTTTGCTCCACAGCGGTTGTTCTAATTCTGTGAGGACGAACGACGAAAGTTCGTCTAGTCGGGCATAGACATCCATGCTGGCGTTGGGTAGAAGACCTGATTCCGGCGCACAGCGAGCGATATAGTAAAGGATCGCTATGGATTCGGTCAGCACCAGCCCTTCATTGAGCAGAGTAGGTACCTTTCCCTGAACGTTTAGTCTGCGATAGTCAGAATGCTGAGCGCTAGCCGGATCCCCCGCTTCCGTCCGCAGTTTAGTTGTAATGTACTCATAGGGCAGCCCCGTTTCTTCCAGTGCCCAGAGGCATCTGAAGGATCTCGATTCACCAAATCCATATAACTTGATCAAGTTAATGATTCTCCGATTGTTTTTAGGCTGACGTCGTTTGGGTGATCCATCCGACGCTGTCTTGACCTGACGCAGGCAAAGGAAGAAGTCCTCATACGTTTAAGATGGCCAATGGTCGGCTTGGATGGTATTCCGTTGTTGATCTTCGCATTACATTTACCTCAGTCAGATAGATTCATGTTGTGTAACGCGCGGTCGGCAGTTAATACGAGCCTAAAATGTTTCATTGGCAGATTATCGTAGGGCGTGGATTTTGTCATGAAAGAGACGTCTGCGTTGCTTTAGGGCTATGGTCTGCTTGAACGAACAAATAGAAAAACTACCATTGTCCGGTTGTCGATTATGTTTGCTGGCATTCCGTCTTGTTGCTCGCTCAGCGACACAAATGAGGACCAGCTAGCAAAAGATCGCGGATACGCAGTGGTTGATATCACGTTCGCTGTCGAAAACAACTTGATGATGCCATATCAACCGATGATCGGCACGCTTACAAAAATGCTGGCTTGGTAACACAGATCCAAGTGGTGGCCTGAGCTTTTCTGGCGGGACCCTGCAGGATCTCGTGACGATGGATTTGATTGATATCCTGATTCAAGAGTCGCGTCCATCTTAGGTTTCGATTAGGGCAGTGGTAAAGGGTCTGTTCATTATGTCGAATTCTACACTGTGTCCGTGTTGTATGCTGATGACCTGTTGGATGTTGTTATCGCGGGAACGGGATTAGGACCGTCAGAGGCGTGCACTGAGATGCTTGGCCCGTTTAAGCTCCCCATGAACTTCGTAGGGCTCGGACTCGGTGTTGGTGTCCACTGAGGCGACCTAAACGGGACATAAGCCCTTTTCATGCTGGGCGCTGGTTATCGTTCACAGTGCTATCCACTGCGCTGTGTCGGGGGTTTGAATGCTGACTGCAGTTGGCCCGGTGCGGGTATGATTGCAAGCTAGGTGGAGGTACGCAGCGCATGAATCTGCTAACCACGCGTTGATTGACTTGCGGTTTCAGGCGGGCTTGCTCAAACTTGAAACTGTCACACCATGACTAAGTGCGGAATCCGGAGCTGCAGCGTCATTAAGGGATGGTCGATTTCGGGACACTTTTCATGCATAAAACACTAATATATTGTTTGTCCTTATCTCTGCATGGCATATGCCATGCCATTTGACAGCCAGAACGTTATGAAAGAACTTCCAGACGCATATGATGAGTAGAATAATGCCTTGTGGCGCCAGCCTAAAATTCACAGCATGGCTGATTTTTTCTTTTTGCTTGCCTGCTTCTGCCGTTGGTCAGTCGAGCGCGAAACGTGTTGGTTACGAAGAAGAGCAGGCTGCGAAAAGAGCAGTGCAGATTAAGGCCGAAAAACTGGCACTAGAGCCGGTTGCAAAGGAAGCTCGATTGCAGGAGCTAACTCTCGAGCTCGGGAAGCGGCAGAAGTCGATTTTGGATCTGCAGAGCCAGCGGGGAATCTATGATCAGTCATTGATAGAGGCATATGATGACGTGGCACGCCTCTACGCAGATCTGGAAGACTATGAGCGCGCGGCTGGGGCATTGGGCGAGGCACTGCAACTAGCAAGGATAAATTCCGGTCTGTACAGCGAGCACCAATTACCCCTAATTGCTGCCTTGATTGAGACCAGGTCGCATATTAAACAGTGGCAGGCAGTTGATGATCTTGCTCACCTGAGCCATCACATATCTCAGAGGTTGTACCGGCTCGATAACCAAAAATATCTGTCGGCCGCGCAAAATTACGGGCAGTGGAAACTTCGGGTGATCAGTGAAAACCTTTTGCAACAAAATGCGCGAAGTTTGATGAATACGACGGAGGATCTGAGTAGCTTCTACGACTCCATTATTTCTGGCTTGGAACGGGAGACTGAAGTAGACACGCATGGATTGATCGCGCTCCTTCGGGGGAAATCGCAGGCAGACATTGTGATGGCGCGCAATATCGCAAGCACCCCCTACAGTTACTTTCAGGGCACCGAGAGTCAGTACGTCACTCAAGTCCGGTGCCAGAACCGACGCAATGCGGCTGGTCAGGTAGCGAGGCAATGCGTCAATGTCCAGGTGGAGAACCCGCGCTATCGGCAGTCACAGCAGACAGCCAAGCGGATGGCTTTGTATCGTCATACGAACGCCATTGACCGCTCATTGGAGACAATACGTGACTTATACGCTTCAAACAGCCAAATCTCAGCCGCCGAGAAACAAGATTTGGAAGAAATTGTGTCGCAACTGCAAATTGAAGCTGATTCCATGCGCCGTACCAGGCCTAGAGGTTCCCTATTCTGATCGCCGAGCTTCGATGGAGCAATTTGTCTGAGAAGCCTGGTTTTGCTGGTATTTCGCGGCTGATCAGGGTAAAAAGACAACATCGTCGA
>DORE01000269.1:5408-8396 GCA_003514305.1 Gammaproteobacteria bacterium
GTCGATCTAAAATATCTATGGAGTACGTTATGTCTCACCTAGCAACACGCTTAACTCGAGTTGTGCTGAACGCCTTGTTTGCTTCAGTCGTTCTGGGAAGCCAATTTGCGGCGGCCCTTGAGGTCGGTGAAAAAGCACCGGATTTCTCTCTGCCTTCCTCAGACGGCAACACCTACAGTCTTTCCCAGTTTTTGGGCGAAAAGCCAGTGGTAATTGCTTTCTTTCCAAAAGCCTTTACGGGCGGCTGAACTATGCAATGTAAAGCGCTGCGTGACAGTGCTAGAGAAATTCAGAATTTTGACGTTGCATACTTTATGGCCAGTGTTGATACGCTGGAAGACAATACAGCTTTTGCAGCAGAGCATGAGGCAAACTTTCCAATACTTGCCGATCCAAGTAAGGAGATGGTTGACGCCTATGGCGCCCTGATGGGTGTCGGATTTGCCAATCGCTGGACTTACTACATAGGCGCAGATGGCACGGTACTCAAGATAGACAAGGAAACTAATCCGGCTACTGCTGGTAGAGATCTCGTTCAGACTATGAACGATCTGGGCTTCTCCAAAAATTAGAAGCAAACACGCCTTACTGTACCCGGCCTTAGTGCCGGGCACACAGCTCATAGAGAGAAGCGCGATTGCAGTCCTGCCGCCGGAGTTTTCCGCAAAACACCTTAAAACTTTTTTAATCATTGCGGGTCTAATGAGAACTGCAACAGGGTCAATGGTGTCGCTTGAGGCCCCTAGGCGCTGTGACAACGTTATCCTCCAAAATAGGTACTCGGAATGAAGAAAGCGGGTTTATTTACGATTGCCGGCGTGGCGGTGTTGACGTTTCTCGGTCTTGTCTATCTTGCGTTGACCTACGAAGCGCCACAAAGTGGCACGACCACCGTGGTGATTGCACCACCTGCTGAGCCAGCACAACGCCAGAGTTTGCCGTCAAGGGTAGTAGCGCCGGCAAACAACAGTATCTTGCCTGAAATTAGGATTCAGCCTCAGACAAATCCAGCGCCTACCCCTGGGGTTGATCCCATCGTCGAGCCACTGCCAGCGGAGGTTGTCAACCCAACGTTTGCTCAGGTCGATCCAGAGACGCCTCCCGAAGTAATTTTGCCGACGCTCAACGAGAGCGATGCGTTTGTGCTTGATGAGCTGCGCGGAATTCCGGGCGGCGCTGCAGTCATCGATTTTTTAGTGAATGATCAAATAGTACGCAAGTTCGTCGCTTTGGTGGAGAGCATCAGCCGCGGTGGGTATCCCCAGACCGGGCTTCCTTTCCGCCCTGTCGAAGCTGAGATGCAGGTCAGAAACATAGACAACAATTTATTTGTCATGGATGAAGCTTCCTATGATCGTTTCAACGCAGTGGTTGAAAGATTCATTGCCGTTGATGCGGATGCGTCATATGCCTTATATAGATTCTTATCTCCACTTTTTCAGCAGGCGTACGCTGAGATAGGGTTCCGCAATCAGAGGTTTGACGACACGCTGCGCTCTGCAATAAACGCCGTTCTCGCCGCCGAAGTAGCTGAGGGGCCTCATCAGTTGGTCAAGCCTTCAGTTATGTTTCTTTACGCAGACGCGAGCATTGAGAATCTCCAGGAAGTCCATAAGCTGCTCATCCGAATGGGTCCTGGAAATGCCGCAAAAATCAAAGCCCAGTTGCGGGAATTCGGTGATCGTCTGTAAATAATTCGCAACATTCAGGAGCATCTTACTAGGTACATTTTCATGAGAGATTCAGCGCTGGTTGATGTCGACTGGCTGTTCACCCACATCAACGATGAAAATCTTGTGGTGCTAGACGCTTCGGTACAGCCGGTCGTGCTAGGGTTTGAGTCATGCAATAGCAAAGGTAATTTTTCTGCGATAGCTGGCGCCCGCCGATTTGATTACGACCAACAGGTGTGCAAGCCCAACAGCACTCTTCCTCACATGATGCCGTCTGCTTCTCTGTTCCAGGAAAAGGTTCGGGCTCTGGGAATAAATAACCAAGATACTCTAATTGTCTACGATGACGTAGGCCTTTACGCCAGTCCTCGCGCTTGGTGGATGTTTAAAGCGATGGGGCATGGTGATGTGTTCGTCCTTGATGGAGGGCTTCCTGCTTGGCTTGCCGAAGCTTATCCGGTGACCGATTCTCTTGCTGAGGCGGCCGATTCGGGAAACTTTGATGCGACGGAACAGGAAGGCCTGTTTTGTGATTTTGAGGTCGTGCTTGCGGCGATCGACGATGACCAGCGGCAAATCTTTGACGCGCGCTCGGCAGGCAGGTTTGACGGGACTGCTCCCGAGCCAAGACCGGGCGTTAGGGGAGGGCATATCCCTTCAGCCTATAACCTTCCATTTCCTGAGGTGCTCAAGGAAGGCCGCTTGCGCCAGCCAGAAGAGCTTCGGAGACTGTTCATTGAAAAGGCAACTCAAGATCAGCAGGTTATTACCAGTTGTGGCTCGGGCATTACTGCCTGCGTTCTAACTCTGGCCGCCTGGGAAATAGGTTATCGGAATTTGGCTGTGTATGACGGCAGTTGGGCGGAATGGGGTTCGCCCTCTCATTTGCCGGTAATCAAATAGCTTTTCTCACGTTTGCATCGCGTTGGGCATATCGGTTTCGATATTGAGCTGGCGGCTAATTGCCTGGTTTTGCACTGTTCGAAACAGGTGTCAGCGATCTAAATCATTTTTAACTTTCACTAAGATCTTGTGAAATCATTCAGATTCCGAGTACATCCTGTCATTTTGGTCAGGATATGCTGGAACTCCGTATGATCCAAATCGATGTGTTCTAGTACCCGGCCATAAAGTGTGATCGTGGGCACATTGCGGTCGTTGAATTCTTTTTGCGTTTGCATAAGACAATACAGCACTGAGCGCTCTTTGCGATTGAGACCGTCTCGCACGTCCGGAAGCAGATCGAAGGGTTTGGGAGGGTCATTCACTGTGAGGCGGGATCCCGTTGCGACTTTGGATTCTTCCATAATAGCAG
>DORE01000113.1:0-1733 GCA_003514305.1 Gammaproteobacteria bacterium
ACAGCCAATGACCGAGCCAGGTCCTTGGCAAGGTTTGTGATACGACTGACCTTAACACCTGGCGCTGGTTGTACCTCAAAACGCGTGATCACCGGACCTGGGTTTACTGCAGTAACTTCGATCTCAATACCAAAATCATAGAGCTTCAATTCGAGAAGTTTCGACATGGCTTCCAAGGACTGTTTGGAAAAGCCTGACTCATGAATTTCCTGCCAAGCATCCAGAAGGCTGATCGCTGGAAGCTCCTTAACAGACGACGCCTCAAATAAAGTGCCTTGTCGTTCTTTCTCGACTCTGGCGCTCTTTACCACCCTCTTGCTCGAGAGCTCCGTAATCGTGGGCGGAACCCGTTTCTTCTCTTTTTCGATATGTATGTCCAATATCTTCTTGCGCGACTCCAGGCGCGCCTTGGTTGCTAACGCTTGTCTGCGCTGCTCTAGCCACTTTTGAAACCTATCAGAAAGCAGACTAGCCGTGCTCAAAGTCCATGCGCCTAGTTTGTCAACCACATTTAGCCATGAGATTGAAGCCAAAATGGTTAGTCCAAATAGAAACATAGCCAAGAAGAGTAAGGTACTGCCCAAACTAGCAAAAAGAGGCAGGCTGAGATCAGCTACAATGGAGCCCAAGACACCGCCGGCAATGTAGGGCATGGCCTCTGCGACGGTGAAATGAATAGTTGCTAGCCCACATGATGCTAGCATCAGTACCGAAAAGCCCAGCGCTTTAAAGCCAAACATGGGCCAGGAAAACTTTGCGTTGAGTTGCTCTTCGCGGAAAGAGGTGTATACCTTGTATGCGAGCAAACAAGGAAATCCGAAAGAAAGATAGCCAAAAACGTGCAACAGCGCGTCCGCCAACCAGGCGCCATAAAATCCGACGGCGTTTACAACATCCTCGTTGGAACCCGTTGTGGTATAGCCGGGGTCAGATGGCGAGTAACTAAGTAGCGCAATTATGAGATATAGCGCCACTAAAAAGTAGACGATGAGCGTCCCTTCACGCGTTAAGCGCTGCATAAGTGTTCGTACTTCGTCATGGGTGTCTGGTTTTTGCACAGTGCTATTTTTCTATATAATCAATAAACCGAAGTCAATTACTAGCCGTTGTGGTCATTGCGATAGCGGCAAAGGACTTTTTGCTTTGACATGCTCCGTAACTCTGTGAATCCCCAGATTCTGGTTGTCCACGTCGCCGAGTGCCATAGCTATGTATCGTGCAACGGCGCCAGATAATTAAGGATCGTAAAGTAGTTATTGTCTTCATCGGGTTTTTGCCCACCGGCAGGGTGTTGGTAGCACCATTGCGCCGCGTGGGGGTAAACTGCCTTAACGGTTGAGATAGGCTGCCCGAAGATTAAAGCTAACCATAAATTCAAGCTACAGGAATGGCCCGATGACAGACGTTCAACACCACCGCCTAATCATTCTTGGTTCTGGCCCGGCCGGCTATACTGCTGCCGTTTACGCCGCTCGTGCTAATCTTAATCCGGTCCTGATTACTGGACTGATACAGGGCGGTCAATTAACAACCACCACCGATGTTGATAACTGGCCGGGTGACGTTGAAGGATTGCAAGGGCCTGACTTAATGCTTCGAATGAAGAGCCATGCAGAGAGATTTGAGACTCAAGTCGTCTTAGACCAGATTAATTCGGTAGACCTGGCGCAACGCCCTTTCTTGCTCGAGGGAGATACTGCCAAGTACAGTTGCGATGCGATGATCATTGCTAC
>DORE01000113.1:2115-7658 GCA_003514305.1 Gammaproteobacteria bacterium
AGTGCATGTGCTACTTGTGATGGCTTCTTCTACCGCAACAAACCAGTAGCCGTGATTGGAGGCGGGAACACCGCTGTCGAAGAGGCGCTCTATCTCTCGAATATTTGCTCTCACGTAACTCTCGTGCATCGTCGGGATGTTCTGCGTGCCGAAAAAATCTTGCAAAAAAAGCTGTTTGAGCGCGAGGAAGAAGGTAAGGTATCGATACTGTGGAATCATGTTCTGCATGAAGTGTTGGGAGACGAAATGGGTGTGACGGGCGCCCAGATTCGACACGTTACGACTGCAGAGACACTTGACTTGGCTGTCGATGGTGTTTTCATCGCAATTGGACATGCACCAAATTCTGACATCTTCCGTGGCCAATTAGACATGAAGAATGGTTATGTCGTGGTTAACACCGGGCTGGAGGGCATGGCGACTCAAACAAGCATCCCGGGTGTATTCGCGGCTGGAGACATTGCAGACCAAGTCTATCGTCAAGCGGTTACCAGTGCTGGTTTTGGCTGTATGGCTGCGCTCGATGCTGAGAAGTTCCTCGATAACTAAGCGTTCGCCATGTCATTATCTTGGCTAAATCCAACGGAAGCTCCCGCATTCCCTCCCACTTCCCAGGCGTTGACTGAACCTAATGGATTGCTCGCTATCGGCGGCTCTTTAGACGCAAACTGGTTGCTCTCGGCATACAGCCAAGGAATATTCCCTTGGTATGAGGAAGGCCAACCGCTTCTTTGGTGGTCCCCCGACCCACGATTGATCCTTGAGCCTAGTCGTATAGTTGTCTCTCGCAGTCTCAGGAAGCTGATTCGAAAACGTGTCTATAAAATATCTTTTGATGCAGATTTTTTGTCGGTTATAAGTGCTTGCCAATCTTCAAAAGGCCGCAAAGAAAGTACGTGGATCACATCAGAGATGAGACTGGCCTACTTGAATTTACACAAGCTTGGTCATGCCCACTCAGTTGAAGTCTGGCACGATGATAAGCTCGTGGGCGGGCTCTATGGTATTGCTGTCGGGAAAGTGTTTTTTGGCGAATCTATGTTCAGTTTACAAGCGAATGCGTCAAAATTGGCACTGGTTGCGCTTTCGCGACAGCTTCAGGTTTGGGGATTTGGCTTGATTGACTGTCAGGTTTATTCCGACCATCTTGTCTCAATGGGTGCTGTGCTACTTTCTCGGATGGACTTTCAAGATGCGCTTACTCCCCTTTTGTCTTCCCGAACACAATCTGGAGCATGGCAATTTAACCTTGAGAATCTACTGAAGGCCTCGAGCTGATGATGCAACCGAGCGATAAGCCTAAAAGCTCTATCCGATTGTTTCGCACGGCACTGCACCAATGCAGTTACAAGGAGTCTGAAAAAGCGGCGACTGTTTTTGTTGATCCAGATCTTTCAATCGATAAGCCACTTAACAGCAAAATGAGTGAGTTGGGTTATCGTCGGAGCGGTGCGCACTTATACCGACCAGATTGTGATCATTGTTCAGCTTGCATTTCGTGTCGAGTGCCGGTGGATGACTTTGTATTCAGCCGCAGTCAGCGACGGATTATTAACCGGAATTCATGTATAAATGTTGTTGAACAAGCTAACTTAAACAGCGAAATGGCTTTCGAACTGTACTGTCGCTACGTTGATAAGCGGCATCATGGCGGTGAAATGTTCCCAGCCACTGATGAGCAATTCGAAGCATTTATTAAGACAAAAACAGTCGATACTCGCTTTTTCTCGTTTTATGAAAACCAAACATTACTGGCAGTTAGTGTCGTTGATTTGTTAGAACAAGGCCTGTCGGCGGTGTACACATTTTTCGAGCCGGATTTACCCAAAAGGTCTTTGGGGAGCTTTGTCATTCTCTGGCAAATCAAAAAATGCCAAGAGCTGGGTTTGCCTTATCTGTATTTGGGTTACTGGGTGAAAGGATGCAGAAAAATGGAATACAAAAGTAAGTTCAGACCGCTGGAAATCTTGACTTACGGACATTGGACAAAAGCAAACTGAATTCACCCACTTCCCTGAGGGTCTTTTAGCTTTTGCTTCGGACCCTAAAATCCGTCACAATGCGCGACTTTTATAAGCACTTGAGTGAAATATGGCTAAAGAAGATCAAATTGAAATGGAAGGTGAAGTGGTGGACACGCTTCCCAACACTATGTTCCGAGTCAAACTGGAAAACGGGCATGTCGTGACGGCTCACATTTCTGGCAAGATGCGCAAGAACTACATTCGCATACTCACCGGTGACCAGGTTCGAGTAGAAATCACGCCATACGATCTAACAAAAGGTCGGATCACTTACCGTGCAAGATAAACATTGACCTTACTTACAGGTCTAGCTCTTTAATTTTTCCTCAGCAACCGCGCCTTTCTTGCCTTTAACGCTTGCCTTAACGCGAATCTCAATAGCGTCAGAAGCGGTGACGAAGACGTCGCCTCCCCCGGCAAGTTGGCCAAATAATATGTCTTCAGCAAGTCCCTTCTTGAGCTTTTCCTGAATTAGGCGTGCCATCGGCCTGGCTCCCATGGTTTCACTATAGCCATGCTCAACGAACCAATCGCGTGCGCTTTCTTCTACGTGCAGTACAACTCCTTTCTCGTCGAGTTGCACTTGAAGGTCCACCAGGAATTTATCAACAACGGTTCTGATTGTGTCAGGTGTCAGTGAGCCAAACTGTATGATGCTATCAAGTCGGTTGCGAAATTCTGGCGTGAAGGCTTTCTTGATGACTCCCATGCCGTCCGAGCTATGATCCTGCTCAGTGAAACCGATCGATGCGCGGGTCATCTCCTGCGCACCGGCGTTGGTAGTCATGATTAGGATGACATTCCGAAAATCTGCTTTTCGACCGTTATTATCGGTTAAGGTTCCATGATCCATCACCTGGAGCAGCAAGTTGAAAACGTCATGGTGAGCTTTCTCGATCTCGTCAAGCAGCAAAACGCAGTGAGGAGTTTTGGTAACTGCTTCCGTTAGAAGCCCACCTTGATCAAACCCTACATAACCTGGTGGAGCGCCAATCAAGCGAGAAACCGTGTGACGTTCCATGTATTCGGACATATCAAAACGGACAAGTTCGATACCCATGATCTTCGCGAGTTGACGACTAACCTCAGTTTTACCAACTCCAGTAGGACCAGAAAACAGAAATGAACCAATTGGTTTATCTTGCTCATTCAGGCCCGCGCGAGAAAGTTTGATTGCTGTTGCGAGTGAGTCAATGGCTTCATCTTGACCAAACACAACCATCTTTAGGTTGCCTTCGAGGTTTTTTAACGCCGCCACGTCAGAGCTGGAGACATGCTTTGGGGGAATTCTCGCAATGCTGGCAACGACTTTTTCCATGTCGGTAGCTTGGATAAGCTTTTTTCTTTTACTCACCGGCTGTAGTCGCTGATAGGCCCCGGCTTCATCAATGACATCAATGGCCTTGTCGGGCATGTATCGGTCATTTATATAACGCCCAGCAAGTTCAGAAGCGGCTTTAAGCGAGCTATCACTATATCGTAACTGATGATGTTCCTCGAACCTGGACTTCAACCCCTTTAATATCTTATAGGTTGTCTCTACATCGGGCTCTTCGACATCAATCTTTTGAAAGCGCCGGGACAACGCACGGTCCTTGTCAAAAATGCCTCGGTATTCTTGATACGTTGTAGAGCCGATGCAGCGAAGCTGGCCAGAAGTCAAGGCAGGCTTTAACAAATTAGATGCGTCCATTACTCCACCGGATGCCGCGCCAGCGCCGATGATTGTGTGAATTTCATCGATAAAAAGAACAGCTTTGTCATCTTTTTTAAGTTCGCTGAGCAGAGCCTTAAAGCGTTTTTCGAAGTCTCCACGATATTTTGTGCCAGCGAGCAATGCGCCAAGGTCAAGAGAATAGATGACGCTATCAAACAGGACGTCTGGAACTTGTTGTTCAACAATAAGTTTGGCTAATCCTTCCGCTACCGCCGTTTTTCCAACACCAGACTCACCAACCAGAAGCGGATTATTTTTGCGCCTCCTGGAAAGGATCTGGACCACCCGAGTGACTTCTTCAAGTCGGCCGATTAATGGGTCAATTCGCCCAGCTTGGGCTTCGCTATTTAAGTTAGTGGCGAAGCTTTCGAGAGGACTTTTTGGATTTTCTCCAGATTCACCCTCTTCCTGTTGTTCGGCGCCAGGTTCACTCGCTTCGCCGTCGTCCGCTATTTTTGATATTCCGTGAGTAATGTAATTAACGATATCGATTCTCGCAATGTCCTGCTGTTTTAGGAAATATACGGCCTGGCTCTCCTGTTCCGAAAATATAGCGACCAGCACGTTTGCCCCAGTAACCTCTCGCTTTCCTGAGGATTGCACATGAAAAACTGCGCGCTGGAGCACACGCTGGAAGCCTAATGTTGGCTGTGTTTCCCGACTGGCTTCGCCCTCGGGTATGAGGGGAGTGGTAGAGTCAACGAATTCTGCTAGTTCAATTCGAAGTTTCGTCAAATCGCAATCACAAGCTGAAAGCACACTTGAGGCGATCTCATTGTCGAGAAGTGCCAAGAGAAGATGCTCAACGGTCATAAATTCATGCCGTTTTTTCCTGGCGCCTTTGAATGCGATGTTTAACGTGTTTTCTAAGTCTTTACTGAGCATAGTGCTTCCAGTTGCGGATAATTGAATAAATCACCTGTCGACCTCGACGGAGCACAATAATGGCTGCTCGCACTCCCTTGAGTAGTCGTTGACTTGGGCTACTTTACTTTCAGCGACGTCTTTGCTGTAGACACCACAGACGCCCTTCCCTTCTGTGTGAACCTTAAGCATGACTTGCGTCGCCTTCTCAATGTTCATTCCGAAAAACGTGCGCAAAACATCAACGACAAAGTCCATAGGCGTATAGTCATCATTGATGAGTATCACTTTGTAACGAGGTGGTTGTTTGAGCTTGTGTTTTTCGACAGTCGCGGCGAAACCTGTGTCGTGGCTATCACTATCGCCGGAACCGATTGGCTGTTTAGACTGTTTTTCTGTCACTGCGATCAGCACGAGCGCCTCTGAGTTGAAACCGTTGCGCTATGAGAAGACTGCTGCGGAAAAGAGCAGAAACGCGTTGTCCGTCAGACAGGCTACCATGGAACGAGGTACGTCACTGATCGGTAAAGATTTGTTTCCGACCATGTGATTACCACTTTATACGTCAGTGGGCAACATATAGATTTACTGATTAAAACGGCCTGCGGCTTTGACATTCTATGGTCTTTGGGTTACACATGCATGCTAGATGAGAAAGTTCTCATCCTAGGGAATCAAACAATAATAGTACGCAATAACAAGCACGGAGAATTTAATGAGTACCGGGCAAGTAAAATGGTTCAATAATGCGAAAGGTTTTGGTTTTATACTTCCAGACGACGGTGGCGCGGATTTGTTCGCACATTATTCGGCGATCACCATGGAGGGCTATAAAACACTAAAAGCTGGTCAATTGGTGACGTTTGAGTCAGTGGATGGCCCGAAAGGTCTTCATGCTTCAAATATTAAGGCGGTGGAGCCAGCGGGTGACAGTAATA
>DORE01000273.1 GCA_003514305.1 Gammaproteobacteria bacterium
AGACTCTCCAAAAGCCATCAACGACTGGTAACATACCTGAAACTTCGCGGACCTCAGTCAATAAGAGTGCTCGCAAAAAAGTTAGAAATGACGAAAATGGGCATCCGTCAGCATCTGCACGTCCTCAGAGACCAGGGGATAACAACTGAAACGGGACCTATTGAGCAGAAAAGAGGCAGGCCTGCTTTTTTTTGGACTTTGACAGAAGAAGGTCACAGTTTATTTAATGATCATCACTCTACCTTGCTAACAGAGCTTTTAGAAGACATAAGAAACACGACGCACGGCGCAGCTTCGCTAGATGAGGCTCTTCAAGCAAGGCAGCAGAGAATACAGCATGAATATGATGAGAACTTATCGCAAGTCGGAAATACTTTGAGCGAGAAAATACAGGCCATCGCTTCGCTCAGAAATTCAAAGGGATACGTCTCTGAGGCAAGATTGTTACCGGCGGGTTGGTTACTAATTGAAAATCACAATCCAATATTGTCGGCAGAAAAATATCTTCAAGCTTTTATCGACAGCGATCTGCTTTTACTAAGATTCCTTTTATCGGGGCTCGCAACTGTCAGTCGTACCGAGAATTTGCTAAACGGCCAGCGCCGGTCAGCATTCAGGATAATGCCTGTTTAGGCACGTTTACTTCGAAAAATCACAAAACGAGCTCGATTATCCCATAATAAAAAAAAGTGAAATAGCCGTCGTGCCGCAAACTTTCCCCAAGTCCAATTCGAACGTATATTTCCTAAAGCTCGTCTAGCTTATTTGCGAATGACATTACTCGAGCCCAATCGGTAAAGTCATATGTTTCTGATGTGTTAGTGGGTCCGCCGGTAATCCATAAAATTAACTTTATGGCATACTTATCAAAAACCCCATATCTCGGATAGTCAATTTGTCCGGCAAAAACATCTACCAATTTTGGTTTCCAGGAAATACGATCAAGAAATTTAATAACGTAAGGGTTTGTGTCCGGCGTATCTTTTCCAGCCTTTCGAGCAACAACATTTACCGAAAAGAAAGCATTATTCTTGGATTCTAATAAAGCCTTATTCGTTTCAATAAAATTAAAAACTTCCTCTCTATATTTTCCGTACCTTATGCTGGCGCCTATAACAATTATTTCAAATGTGTCGATATTTTCCGGAGCATCACTTATCGATGAGATATGAGTATCGATCCCAAGCTCTCCCGCTATTCTTTTACAAATAGTCCTAGTATGGCCGTCAATAGAGGAATAAAGAAGTAGGGCTTTTTTCATTGATTAGAATCTCAGATTAGTTGCCAACTCATTATGCCAGCTCGGCGGTACTTCATAGGCAGAAAAAGGAATGTGAGTTACTGTTCCAACTGACGGGCCCGAGAGCCCTTGAACCTCACAACAAATGATCATAAGGCCCTCACGGGCGATCAACTGCAACTCCATAAATTGGCCTTATTAGCCTTATGTACTGTATCATCGCCGCCCTGCTGTTGCCACTTCTCGTGGAGAGTTACGAAATGTTGGACGTTCGTTAGTTCAAATTTAGTCCAAGAGCTCATTAATCAAGAACACCTAAACGAACCAACAAGGTTGAATTAGACTCATGAAGTTGCCTCGCGTTGGCTGAACCACACTCAACACCACAGAATCCAAAATCTACTCTACGAACATTTTTTTGATAAACCAACCCCCGAGATATCATTATGAAGTTGCGAACTCTTTCTCTAACAATCCCAATAGCATTTATTCTTGCTGGTTGTAGCAGGGATTCCAAGCCGCAAAGTCCGGCCAGCCCAGCGGCGGAATCAATGGAACATGCAGCTATCGATAGTGTCCAGGTTCCGGAATACAGCATTGAAGATTTCATGAACAGCACTCGCTACAGCGGTGCCAGCTTTTCACCAGATAACAGCAAGCTGTTAATGAGTAACAACAGCACGGGCATATTCAATGTCTATGCCATCGCGATTGATGGCCGTGATACAGAGCAGCTCACTTTTTCTGAAAGTGATGCCTTGCTCGCAATTTCTTACTTCCCGGAAGATGAGCGGTTCCTGTATACGGCAGATCAGGCTGGTAATGAGCTCAATCATTTATACGTGCGGGAAATGGATGGATCAGAAATTGATCTGACGCCGGGGGAAGACCTTAAAGCCTCGTTTTCTGGCTGGTCGGAAAATTACGACTCATTCTTTGTCCAGACCAATGAGCGGGATCCTCGCTTCTTTGATGTCTATGAATATGAGTTAGCCGAGGGTTATCCAAGGGAGATGATATTCCTCAACGAAGAGGGATTTTTTCCGTTTCAGGTTTCTCCTGATGGCCAGTTTCTCGCCTTGGCCGAGTTGATTACAGCTGACAATAACAACCTCCACGTCCAGAATCTGATCAGTGGCGAACGTACGCTGGTTACCCCGCATGACGGTAATGTAAGTTCGGTGCCAAGTGACTTCTCTCCTGACAGTGCGTCGCTCTACTACACTACTGATGAAGGAAGTGAGTTCCAGCAGCTCGTGCGCTATGACATTGTGAGCGGCGACAAAGAATTAGTGTTGGCTCTTGATTGGGATATTTATTACGGCGTTTTTTCAAGGGAGGGCAAGTACTTTGTTGTAGCAGCAAACGTGGACGCACGAACCGAACTAATAATGTTCGATGCGACTACCATGGAGCAGATAGAAGCACCATCAATCAATGGCGCGAATGTCACTAACGTTCAGTTCTCTCACGGCGACGAACTAATTGCGATGTACGGAAGCGGTAGTCGCTTTCCAAGCGACCTGTTTGTGGCAAGTGCACAGAGAGAAGAGCCCCCGTCGCGACTCACCAGCAGCCTCAATGCAAGCATCAATGCTAACCATCTTGTGGACGCAAAAGTAGTGCGTTTTACTTCCTATGATGGTGTCGAGGTACCAGGCATTCTCTGGGTGCCACATGAGGCTAGTAAAGATAATCTGGCTCCCGCTTTGGTTTGGGTACATGGTGGTCCTGGAGGCCAAACCCGCGCAACCTACAGTGGCCTTATTCAATACCTTGTGAATCATGGCTACGTTGTTTACGGCATCAACAATCGTGGCAGTTCCGGCTACGGCAAGACTTTTTACGCGATGGACAACAAGCGCCACGGCGAAGCAGATCTCGGCGATGTAGTGGCCAGCAAGCAAATGCTGATTGACACTGGTGTGGTCGATCCGGATAAGGTTGGCATTATCGGCGGGAGCTATGGTGGCTATATGGTCGTGGCTGCGCTTGCTTTCGAGCCAAACGTTTTCAATGTAGGTGTCGATATCTTTGGTGTGACTAATTGGCTGCGCACTCTGGAAAGTATTCCGCCATGGTGGGCAGCACAAAAAGATGCGCTCTATGACGAAATGGGAGATCCCGCCATTGACAGAGAGCGACTGGAGCGTATATCACCACTGTTCCATGCTGAGAACATTGAGAAACCCATGATAGTCTTACAGGGAGCGAACGATCCCCGTGTGCTTCAGATAGAATCAGATGAAATGGTTGCCGCCGTGCGCCGTAACGATGTTCACGTGGACTATATCGTCTTTCCTGATGAAGGCCACGGCTTTCGCAATCGCGAAAACGAGATAAACGGTTACAGGTCTATACGAGAGTTCCTAGATCAATACTTGTAGTTTCGGCTGTCTTCAGTAAAGCATATTGCTCAGGAAGGAGCTTCTTGCCGGAACAGCTTTGCTTTTGCATACACCAGTGAGCGCCATGCCCGCTCAAGAGGACCTAATCAGGTGCGACCTTGCCAACCGAACTCAAGTCCGGAGCTAGCTTATTATAAAGTAAGCATGAGAGAAGAATAGATGGAGTTTTCTCCATGGATCGCTACCCGTTCTGATTTTGTCAGTGTCATTTCGTAGTTAATCGATAATCTACTTGGTTTTTTGACCCTGTTCTTTAAAAGCAGAAAAACAAACGCCTTCTCGCCGATGCTAGGAATTATCTCCTAGAATAAATCGCGCCCCTTTTTCGGCAATCATAACGGTTGGTGCATTGGTATTTCCAGACGTAATCCTCGGCATAATAGAAGCGTCAATGATCCTCAACGCATCAACGCCGTGGACCTTAAGTCGGTCATCAACAACAGCCAAATTATCATTGCCCATTTTGCAGGTTCCGACAGGATGAAAGATGGTCGTGCCCAGATCACCGGCTGCCTGCAGTAGTTGTTCATCACTTTCGAGATCAGAGCCTGGATTCCATTCCTCTGGCTCAAATCGCGACAAGGCTTTCGCGGCCATAATGCGTCTGGTGAAGCGCAGGCCGTTAATTGCAACTTGCCGGTCTTCCTCGGTTGAAAGATAGTTCATAGTGATCGCCGGGTGGTCATGCCAGTTGCTACTTTTTATTTGTACGTGACCTCGACTGCTTGGGCGTAGATTACAAACAGAAGGCGTAATAGCGTTAAAAGTGTGTAACGGATCTCCGAATTTATCCAGCGAAAGAGGCTGCACGTGCCACTCAATATTTGCGCTAATTTGATTGGGATCACTCTTGGCAAAAGCACCGAGTTGGGAAGGAGGCATGGTCATAGGACCTGTTTTAAAAAGTAAGTATTCAAGACCCATAAGTGCTTTGCCAGTCAAGGAATTTGCCCGCTGGTTGAGAGTTACAGTATTTTTTACCCTGTAAACACTTCGCACCTGCAGGTGATCCTGAAGATTCTTTCCCACTCCGGGCAAGTCATGATTCACCTTAATACCATGATCCTGCAAGAGTTTTCCAGGACCGACGCCACTAAGCTGCAGGATTTGCGGCGAACCTATTGCGCCAGCGCTCAGCAAGACCTCGCGCCGCGCAGCGAACCGAACTTTTTCCTTGCCGTTTATACAGACACAGACTCCCTTTGCCTTTCGGCTGCCATCGCTCATGTCGAGACATAAGCTTTCCACCTCAGCATTTGTTATGATTTTAAGGTTCCTACGACCTTTGACAGGCTCGAGATAAGCGCTAGTGGCACTCCAGCGTTTGCCTTTGCGCTGGTTCATCTGGAAGTAAGCATTGCCAAAATTATCGCCGCGATTGAACTCGCTGATCTTTGGAATACCAACCTCTTCCGCGGCCTCCCGCCACGCGTCCAGAATTTCCCAGTTAACCCGTCGTTCCTCTACTCTCAGCTCCCCTCCAACACCATGGAACTCATCGGCGCCATGCTGGTAGTCTTCGGATTGCTTGAATATCGGCAGGACATCCTCCCAACTCCATCCATCATTGCCTTGCGCAGCCCAGTAGTCATAGTCGCTCCGCTGACCGCGCATATAAATCATGGCATTTATTGACGATGAACCGCCGAGAACCTTACCACGCGCATAGCCTATGCGACGATTATTAAGCCCCGGATCGGGTTCAGTCTGATAGCACCAATCAGTTCGAGGGTTCGCAATGGTGTAGAGGTAACCCACAGGAATATTAATCCAGAAGTAATCATCCTTATCTCCCGCTTCCAACATCAATACTTGGGACTGGGGATCGGTCGACAGGCGATTAGCAAGCACACACCCCGCGGTTCCAGCGCCTACTATGATATAGTCGTACTCGGTAATTTCATTCATAGTAGTTTCAGCAAGCCTATTCACGTTTAGATGGATCTAAAAAAAGCCATCGATGACTAATCATCAATCAATATAACCTAAATTTTGTTGTTAATTGGTCCAAGCACACAAGAATAATCAAAAATTTTATCTCGCTCATAGCTTTTTGCTCAATAGCGCGCTTCAGCCTCACATTCAATATCGCGCTCGCTGGCAAGTCGAACGAGACTCTGCATCAACTTAGCATATCGAAGTCTCATCTAATGTACTTGTAATTAGCACTCGCAACGCTATTGTTGCTCCAATAATTAGGGCCACAGTAATATGCATGTCGCCATCGGCACAGAGGCGCGCTCTTCGCATCTGAACATTTGTCAGATAAATTCAATTCTGCTCGATAAGTTTGAGCCAGAACATCACACTTCTTGCCTAAGCCTAGGCGGTGCCTCTCCCAAACCGATGACAATAAGAGGCAGTGAAGAAAGTGAGATAATAAGCTGAGAAACGTTGCACATGCTATCGAAGTACGTTGTGGCTGATTGTCTGCAAGCTACTCATGATCAGTCAGTTCGAAGGTTGATTCCGAATGTGATCATCACCCTAAAATTGAAGACTCCCTCGCAAGAACATCTTAGCTTCGTCGGGCCATTTTCGGACCAGCATTACTCATCCAAGATAAAAGCGCTTAGTTGGCATATTTAAATAAGCGCATCTTTATGATGGCTGCCCCTACTTCAATTAAGACCTAAACTTTCTTTGAATCTATTTATCCAAGTTGCGAAATCGAAAATTTCACAGCCATCGTATCTCGAGCAAGCCCAAAATTTCGCCTGGTGTTATTTAGAAATGAATCCAAATAAATTACTCATTGTCCTTGGAAACCAGCTATTTCCTTTAGAGTACGTGCAAGAAACTGGCTGTAACATGATCTTTATGAAAGAAGACCTTGGCCTATGTACCGATTACAAGCATCACAAGCTTAAAATTCTGTTCTATCTTGTGGCTATGCGCGAGTATAGAGACCGACTCCTCTCGGCAGGATATAGCGTTATCTACCATGAGATTGAAGATCAGGCTTTTAAAGAGCCTTACTTAGAGACCCTCATGAAGGCTGTACACGAAAACGAACTGGAAGCCATTCATTATTTTGAGATAGAGGACAATTCCTTCAAAACTAAGTTTTTAAAGCTGGAAAACGAACCCTCGCTCGCGCTTATCGAGCAAACATCGCCGATGTTCTTTGCAGACGACTTAAGCTTTCAGCATTGCTCCAAAGGTAAAAGCCTCAGAATGGCGTCTTTTTATCAGGCGACGCGTAAAAATCTTGGGATCCTCATGACCGAAGACGGCAAACCAATCGGTGGAAAGTGGTCATTTGACGAAGAGAACCGAAAGAAAATACCAAAAGGGTTGGCCACCCCGACCATTCCCAAATTTGCAACCTCCAAGTATGAAGAATCAATAGCAACTAAGATTTCTTTACTTTTTGACCAGCATCCGGGCTTGCTGACATCATTATGGCTTCCGACTAATAGAGAAGATGCGCAAGTTTTCCTTGATGACTTTTTAAAACTCAGATTTGCGAATTTTGGGCATTATGAGGATGCTATCAAGTCAGACGAGACATTTCTTTTTCACAGCTTACTCAGTCCATTGCTCAATATTGGGCTTCTTACGCCACGTGAAGTTATAGAACGGGCCATAAACGTTTCTAACACCTGCGACATTCCGATCAACTCTCTTGAAGGATTCGTAAGGCAAATTATTGGATGGCGAGAATTTATACGAGCCGTATACAGGAATCATGGCGAGTTTCAAAAGCAGTCAAACTACTTTAAACACAATCGGCAGCTCACAAGGAATTGGTATAATGCGGAGACTGGCATTCCTCCTCTTGATGATGCCATTCAAGATTGCCTGACCTATGGATATACACACCACATCCCAAGACTAATGATCATAGCAAACATAATGACCTTATGCAGGATAAACCCCGAGGAGGTTTTCTCTTGGTTCATGGAGATGTTTATCGATTCATCGGAATGGGTTATGTGCCCAAATGTCTTTGGTATGGCAACTTTTGCAGACGGTGGATTATTCGCAACAAAACCTTATATTTGCGGATCAAATTACATTCTGAAAATGAGCAACTATAAAAAAGGTCCGTGGTGCGACGTAGTGGACGGACTCTACTGGAAATTTATCTCAGATAATCTCGACTTTTTTTCCAAAAACCCAAGGCTTTCAATGATCACTAGATCGTTGCAAAAAATGGACGAAAAAAGAAAGCAAAGAATATTTAGTGAATCGGAAAAATTTTTATCGGCTATGACAAAATCTTAGGATATTAACTATTGGGCAAGTCACAAGCTTTTAACTAAGCGAACAGCTTCAGAAGAATTATTAATTACCTAACCTCCGTATCCCTTACATATGATCCGCAGCTTACTTTATGATTTGTTTTTAATTGAGCTTTTAGATTAATGCTAAAGTCGACCTAGTTGAAGCCTTGAAGCAAGAAGCCCTGCTTACAAAGATGCACAAGCAGCTAGTCCACGCGGGAAATGTTTAATCATCACCGAGAGCATCAAACTTTTATAATTGTCTAATTAAATATCCGTTCCGCTATTGAAATATGGCGAGTCTCAATGAGCCATTGACGCGGACCGGAGTTTGGCGGGCCTTGGCAATGAATACCTACTGTGGCCGAGCCAAAACGGATGTTTAATCCGCTATCGGGCTATTGAAAATCAATAATATCCCTTTCACGATCGACGCAATTGACCATCATCGACTTCTCTAGCGCCAAAAACCCTTCTCAAAGTGTGGGAATTACAAATGCGCTCTCGAAGTTTCTTTTGCACGTGAACCTAAATATGCCATTAAAGCGTAGGTGATGTAACAAACGAATTTCTAGCAGGCATATCAGTAAACGACACCAAAGCCAACGAAAGCGTTCGAATAACGATGGAGAAATACGAAAAACCTATAGTCGTAAATCAAACACAACGTGCTTCGACTTTCCCTCCTATCATACGGACGGCTCGAACGAAGTCTTTGTGAGGCGAAAAGTGAAACTGCCATTTAAAGAAAAGAACGATTTTCAAAAAAGTCATTAATACGCCCAATATCGTCATCTAGCTAAGTGAGTTATTTTTGATGAACAAACAATATTGTCACCCGAAAAGGAAAACAAAAGTCGTCTTCGTTCAACTAGGTTCCCCAGAGGCCCCCACACCAAGAGCGTTGAGGAAATACTTACGTGAGTTCTTGGGAGACCCACGAGTAATTGATATAAATCCTTGGGTGTGGAAACTGATACTTAATATGTTTGTTCTACCCTTCCGCCCCAGTAGATCTGCCAAACTGTATGAGCGTATTTGGGATGGAAACAGTTTTCCATTGATAACGAATACCGAACATTTCACGGAAAATGTCAGAAAAGAACTTAAACTGATCGATCCTCATGGCTATGTCGAGGTGAACCACGCTTTCCTTCTTTCTCCTCCTTACGTAAACGAAGTCTACGACAGTTGGGAAGCAGATCTGAAAAATGGCGTAGGCGCTACAAAACTAATGGTTATCCCACTTTTCCCCCAGTACTCAGAAAGTACAATAGCATCTGGAGTGGACGCGTTAGCAAAAGAATTATCGAAGCGGGTCAAGATACCTACGTTCGAAGTTATTACAAACTTCCACAGAACACACGCCTTCATTGATAATTCTGTTGCTCAAATCGACTCGGAGATTGAACATCTTTCGGAAAAAGGAAATAAGATCGATAGTTTGGTGATTTCTTTTCACGGCATGCAGAAACGCAGAATAGTGGAAAAAAACGATGACTATTACCGTCATTGCTTTGAGACATTCCAGCTTATATCGAGGAATTTGGAGAAGGTAGACCCCAGAAAAATACACATGAGCTTTCAAAGTCGTTTCGGCAGTGAAGAATGGATAACACCCTATACTGACGATGTAGTCCAAGACCTCATCAAAAACGGAGACAAGAATATTGCAGTCTACGCACCGAGTTTTGTTGCTGATTGCTTGGAGACTACCGACGAATTGGGTCACGAGTTAGCAAACGACGCAGAAGAATGGGGCGGAGTGATACACCACATAGCTTGCCTAAATACAAAGGATCAATGGTGTAAGGACTTTGCACGCTACACGTATGTGCAAGCTGAAGGCTCAGCGCAAGCTAAAGAGGATTTGGAATATTCACTTTCAGAATCTGAATATAGCAATATGCCTCAATTAGTTATGGGCGAAGCGTAAACATCTTATTTGACGATGATAGAGCAGGTCAAAATCAATATTGAGTTTGGATCGACTAAACAAATCCGGAATGCACTGTTGTACTCTAATCTGCAAGCCCTAGGTTATTAGAAGCAATTCAGTGGTGTTGAAATGCGGCATATATCTAAACGTCTACCCACGCTGAAGTACGCAAATTAAAAAATTACTGCAATTTATACTAAATCGTATATTGTCGTGGCGTGCTCATAGATGAGATGAGAACGGACGTTGGTCTACCAGCGTATTAATCGGCCTCCAGCTCTTTGCTCCACTTGCCAAACGCAGCAAGTCTGTTCATTGCAGCCCTATGTGAAAATGCGTCCTGAGCGCTACGAATATTATCAGCACGCCCGCCCCACGCCGAAAGAGCCGGCGATTGAAGGGCCCTTCCATAAGAGAAACTTAATTTCCAAGAGAACCCGCCGATCCTATTCATCGCGTCAAGGTGAGCAGTAGCTGCCACATCCGACTGGCCACCGGAAAGGAAACATACCCCAGGAACTTCTGCGGGCACATATGTTTTGAGACAAGTCAAAGTCCTTTCCGCAACTTCATCCACGCTTGCCTGCACGCTACAATCAACCCCCGAAGTGACCATATTCGGTTTCAGAAGCGACCCTTTCAGATTAACATCCTCATCTTCGAGGTGCTCAAAAAGAGCTTGAAGGACCTGCCTCGAGACGTCATAGCACGAATCAATAGTATGACCCCCCTCCATCAATACTTCTGGCTCAACAATAGGAACCATACCGTTCGCTTGTACCAGGGCGGCATATTTTGCCAGGGCTTTCGTGTTCAGCTCAATGCAATTTTTAGAAGGGGTTGCGCTACCAATTTTTATAACAGCCCTCCACTTTGTGAATTTAGCACCCATTGAGGCATATTCCCGAAGTCTCTCATCAAGACCATCCAGCCCAACCGTAACCGTTTCACCTGGGCAGCCATCAATAGGTTTCACCCCTTGGTCGACCTTGATCCCAAAAAGAGCGCCCTGGTTAGATATTACGTCCCGAAGTGGCGTCCCATCTGCAGCCTTTTGGCGTATAGTTTCATCAAAAAGTATGACGCCGCCAATGTTCTCACGCATACCATCAGACCTAAAAAGCATCTCACGGTAGTCTCGTCTTTTTTCTTCGGTGGAAGCGACTCCAATAGATTCGAACCTTTTAGAGCAGGTTGGGTTACTTTCATCGGCCGCTAGAATACCTTTTCCGTCATCAACGATATACGCTGCTATTTCTTCGAGGTTTTTAAACAACATGCCCTTTAACCTGACCTCCAATTATTAGTTATATTCAAACAATACCGCCGCAAGACCAACGCTTTAGTCATGCACACGCCTCTTAAATGGAGTTCGCATATCCATTTACTCCATAGAAAGTTACTAACATTTTTAAAGTACTTCAAGTGTTGACCATCTGCACAGAGAGCTTCAATTTCATGGGTAGATCTGAGCAGCTGAGACTGCGGTTGGCGCATCTTGGCTAAAAAAATATTTCGCCCGATTATGTGTAATTGCGACACCATCTGCCCAGCACCAGAAATTCATTTTGTGCCCTACGGACAATTTCATCATGCCCCGGAGCACCGGCACAGATTCATGAGCAAGTTGCGACTGCTTCTTACTGGATGTCACGCACAATTCGAGGGTGCAATCGACACGGGGAATCAGAATACACAAAGGAGACTATCATCGTTCATAATAAGTACACGGCCCAGCTTGAGTTCTGTCAAGAAACAGCAACCCTATTCTACCTGTAAGCCGATCTTTAAAGTCTCGCACACCGACTAGGTGGCCAGCAATCATGGTTCAGCAAGGGAGTCAAAAGTAGATGTGCGACTGCCTACATATTAATTCTCATTTTTTTCTTTTCTGCGAAGTTTTTTTCCTATCTTCTTGATTGTATTTTTTTTCGGTTGCGGCAAGCCCATCATTTTAACAATCTTCCCTGTTGCAGACATACCCGGGACCAAACCAAGAAAATCGGCTTTACCCACTTCGACGCCGTTGTGGCGAAGTATGTTGTAAGCAGTTGTGAAGTGAAAATAAAAATTTGGCAAGACCCAACCGTTTACATAGTCTTGAGCGCTAAAATAAAGGGTACCAATAGGAACCTTCATTTCGATTGAGTCGTCTGCACTCGCGGCGAATTGACTCCTTTTCAACCCTTTAATGAAACGAATAGTGCTGGTAATTCGTTGTTGCAACTGCGCAAAGGTGTCGTCACCGTCTGCGAACACAGGAGCCTCAATGCCGGTAAGACGCGAACAGCAGCCCTTGGCATTGTCAGTCATAATCTGAACCTGACGGACAAGCGGAAACATGTCAGGAGCAAGACGCGAATTAAGTAAAACTTGAGGGTCGATGTCTCTATCTCTAGCAGACTTGAGGGCAATTTTCATTACTGCCGATAAATTTTTCAAATTGTGGACAAATACGGGTGAGGTTAGCCGGTACAACTCAACAGTCATTGACATTACTCCGAGAAGAAAAATTTATGCACTAATAGATTTGACCCGCGGATTCTGACGACTTGCGTAGCGATTGTCTACCTTAGATTGCAGTGTAGATGTTCTTGCAGAATTAGATTAATAAACTTGGGATCCTTGTGGGTCACCAACTTAAAAAATAAAAGTCGAACTACCTGTGTCAATTTTAATCACTAAAATTTGAGATCAATGCCCTATCGAACCGTCGAGGTCGTCGTGTGTAAAAAAGCTCTATCCTCACAGGGAAATCTATCTCACTGCTCTCTTCTTCGCTCGGTTTCATAATCCCAACCAACCTCCGTTTAGATCGATCTCTTTCGTACCTAACTCCTAAGTCTCTGAAAAATTGTTCTAACTCAGAAAACGTCGAAGACTCATCAATTTCAGTATACAACTTTCTCAGAACCTTACTTTTCGTGCCGCAATCAGGATGCGGCATCAAAGGAACATTGGTTCGGAACAACTGGCTTAGGAAATCACCGAATTTAGTTTTCGTGTAGGCGTTTCTCTGAAAAGAATTCATCTCAGAGAGTTCGATTTCACCTGTTGATAATTTTAGTGTGAGCACAAATCCACTAGCAGATAGCAAGCGGATGCCTTCTAGGGTTTTGAAAGAAAAATCCTCAGGGACTTCTAGGGTATAATATATCCATATTATTTCATCTGTCTCATCCGCTATTGCCCATGAGCTATTAAGCTCAAGGTGGGTCTCCCAGTGTAAAAATAGGTCGCCATTACCGTCCCAGTCTTTCTTGTAGGAGTACTTTAAATCGCTCGGAATCAGGTGTACCGAAGAAATACTTCTATTGTTTTCCACTGCAAAACATTCAGAAAAGCGGATTACTTCAGTTAATATGCGCTGATCAACCGGAATGTAAGTGCTTGCCATGTCATCTATAAGAGTCGCGCGAGTAGTCGCTTTTATGGCGGCACTAACCAAGGGGCCTCCGATTCCGCCAGTAGCAATGCTTGCTGCAGTGCCGGCAGCTTGAGTCAAAACAGTGGCAGCCAAGGACAATCCCTCGGTACTAACAATATTACTTTGAATCAAGATCTGAGCCTTAATAGGGTCCAAGGCTCCGCCATCCCTTTGAACTAGTTTTCTGTTGCTCGTTCTGTTCTCAATACTCAGAGCAGTGTTTGGTTCCTGCGAGATCTGATCAGAAGGGTCGAATTCTCCTATCACTCCAGCAGAGCTATTTTCTATAGCATTAGTGGATGGTTGCGCTTGGACGGAAGCCCAAAAATGAAATAGGAAAATAAACAGGCAGACCAGCGTAGCATTTGCAATTTTTGTTCGTTTGTGAAAAGCCACCACAAGACTTGCGCTCTCGGATCTAAGACATAAAGTTATCGGCGTTCATTAAGAATAATACCTGTGTCTGCAATATGGAACCAGCCTTGATAGAAGGAGCATCACTTTCAGTATGTGCTGCCACCAGTCGGTGCTTTCTTACTGGCAATATCTTCGGTATCCTCATCGTATGCGCATGGTTTCCGCTTTAAAAGTGTTCGCTTACATTTGCATTTGGACTACACCCTTTCAGCTAATATTTGTGTTATGGGGTATCCGCATTGTTTTCATCACGGACTTTAGCGTCCTGTCACTATCAAACATGGAGTTCCTCCGAAACTATGTCGACTTTTTGCTTCCTCTTATTGAATGGTTATACATATGGTTTGGGAGTTCTTTCTTAGACTGGTTTCTTTCTTTACCGATGATTTTACATGGGACATGCAAAGCAATTTTTTCGACATTTATTGGCTTTTGGATACTAAAAAAAATAAGATCAGCGAAAAGCTAAAGACAATAACCCTATCAGACTCTTCGTCGAAAAAGGGAGCGCCCGCTTTTTTGAGCTTCATTTAATCGTCTTGGTCGAAATATATTTTTATCAATTCTTAACCATTTAGCGCAAGGAGTTAGCAAAAGCATGAGAGCTGTTGGAATTATGGTTCATGGCGGGCCAGAAGCACTCAAAGTAATTAATGTCCCTGAAGTCCATGCAGGCCCTGGAGAAATACGCATCAGGAATAGAGCTTCAGCAGTAAATCCTACCGACATCATTGTTCGCAATGGAATGAGAGCAGAACTACAAAAAAAATATCCACCACCGTATGTCCCAGGGATGGATTTAGCGGGAATTGTTGACCAAGTAGGTGAGGGAGTTTCAACAGGCATAAAAGTTGGTGACAGCGTTATTGCTATGGTTGTACCAAAATCTACCCATGGAGCTTACAGGGAGCAGATTGTTCTCGATCAGCGCGCCGTAGTGAAGTCTCCTGAGAATGCATCATACGCAGAGGCTTGCACTCTCCCTATGAACGGCCTGACCGCGAGGCTATCGTTAGATTTACTTGGGCTCAAACCGGGCAATGTGTTAGCCGTCACGGGGGGACCTGGCGCCTATGGCGGTTATGTGATTCAACTGGCCAAAGCGGAGGGATTGACCGTGATAGCGGATTCTTCAAAAGACGATGAACTGCTACTCCGTTCCCTAGGAGCAGATATTCTTATAGCTCGCGGTGAGAATTATTCAGAGAAAGTCAGAGAACATTTTCCTTCTGGAGTTGATGGATTAGCCGATGGCGCCCTATTAAATGAGCGTGCAATTGATGCAGTTAAAGATGGTGGTTCTTTTACTGCAATTCGAGGCTTTAAAGGCTTGCCGCAACGGAACATTAAATATACTGCAACATGGGTTACAAAATACGATTGCGAATATGAAAAATTAGAGCGACTTCGCGACCAAACTGAAAGAGGCACGCTGACACTAAGGGTTGCTGACACGGTTTTACCCGAAAACGCAGCTGTAGCACATAGCAAGTTGGAGGCAGGGGGAACTAGAGGAAGAATGGTAATCGATTGGGGCAATTAACGTGTGATTGAATAATGTTTACTTACACAGTACTCGGTGGGCGCCTGACATGCGGCCGATGTAACACATTCGGCAAAGGTGCCAAGCTCTGCCGACAAAGGGGAAATTATCTGGCGTTTTGAGGAAAGTGCAGTTGGCACTGCTCTCTCAGCAGCCCAAGGTCAAGAAACCAGGGAAAAACGTGCAGAGCTGGCTGAACTTAGGCACAAAGAAGAGGCATGCTTTAAGGTTGGTCTATTCGCTGAGAAGACCCCGATAACACGGGGGCAAAAACCGAAAATGGACTGAATTGTAATGTGGTGATTTCAGCATTCGGATAACTTGTAATTAGATAGTCTCCAGAAATATTTTCCTTCAAACTGCTATTTTGGTAGCTTCATGCTTCGGCATTGAAATGATCATATTTCATGTTGCCAACCTAACGACAGCAGTAACGCGGTGCTGTCCACACATTATTACTTTACCCGGAGTCTTCAATGAAATATTTTGCAGGATTAATTATTTTAGCTTTAGCGTCAGCAACCGCTTTTGCAGACCATCACGAACTGAATTTAGAGGCGAAACAACCGCGCACTGAGTTGAATATTACCTCTATTCAACTCGGAGAAGACTTAAGCATTGTCACAGCCGAAGGTGTGACTGGTGAATATGGCAGGGTTTACGTTACCTATTATTTGACATACAACAACGATGGTTCTGGTGGTTCTTTTACTATGCAAGGCCGTGGCTACGTTGATGCTGATACCATCTTCTCTGGATCGGGTGCAGGTATGTGGACTAGAGACGGGCACTTAGTCAGAATGACACAAGTCCTAACAATTTCGGATGGATCACAAAATCTTGATGTGATAGTGATTGACCCTCTTAATCGCACGCTTACCGCTGATCTTTATGCACTGCAAGATTAGCGCTTAACTGCGAAGGCGGCTCATTTTTTATATTATGGGCCGCCTTCATATATCCTAATCAAACGACCGATTATTTCAGTCTGATGTGTCTTACGGCTATGGGTTTCTTCTCCTGTCCGACGTTATTCTAGAATACGATAACCAGATGGAGCGTATTCGATAGAGCTGGGGAAGTCCAAAGCCTCGATCTTAGAATGGCCCACAAGCACGGCATCCTCCGCTGCTCTGCTTGCTCCGTAACTTCTCATAAATTCGTCTTCCTCCTCACGGCCTGGCAATTGGCCCGTCAACGCCATCCGAATGACCTTCGCCACCTCTTCAGGATTGTCGCGCTGCGGATAGTGTCCAGCCTCAGGCAAGACCCAGAAGCTACTTTGCGCCTGTCTATCATTAAGATAGTTATCCCAGACATGATTGGCAATTCGAACGGGATTCACGTTATCGGCCAGCCCCCATAGATAAGCCACCGGAACCGAGCTACGCGGCAAATTCTCCAGCCAACGTACTTCATTAGCCTGCCGCTCGAGCAAATAGCGACCAACATAGATCAAGGAGGAATTACCCTGGTTGAAGGCAAAAATATCGGAGAATGCAAGTGATTCAGGATCTCCTTCCGTGCGTCTTGGCTGTGCAGCTCGGAAAGAGAGCATTTCGGCGGCGGTATCTGTATCGAGCATTCTCAATTGGCCCGGCGATAAATTGGCCAGCGGTAGAAACATGCCACTGTTTGAGAGGAAATGATAATTAATTGTATAGCCTGGATTTGGGTTGTCCAAATAGTTACCGAGAAACGCTAAACCGATGCTCACACCACGGTCGTGGGTAAAGAGTGCAAAGTCTTCAAAGCCAACTACTTCGCGGACGAAATAATCAACGATCTCTGCATTCTCGACCAGCATATAGTTGAAGCCGTCAAGTGGTTTATCTGAGAACCCAGAGCCCGGGAAGTCTAGCGCGGCGATATGATACTCATCTTCCAGATAGGGGATCATCTTGAAATAGTCGAAACTAGAATTCGGGAATCCATGAATCAATACCAGCTTTGGGTTAGTTTCGTTTCCCCAGGTTCTAAAGAAAACATTGACCTTTTTAGCATTATTATCTTCTGTAGTTGAAGTCCATTCAAAATATTCCCCGGCCTGATACCAATCCCTCGCCAAGTCGGAATAAAAAACAAAATCTTCATCCTGTGCTCGTAAAGACTGAGCCACGCAAAAAGTTAAAGCGATGAGGAATAATTTGTACAACATAGCCATGCCTACTACCCACTATTTAACATATGATTGTTTATCAACTTGGGTTAGCGGTCCGCCAAACGTCCACCACCACCGAGCTGATAATAAACAACAGGAACAAAATCCGCCGGACCCCAGCCAGGGTCGTCGGTCCATTCGGCGTCATAGGCCGCAGTTGGCTGTGCGGCAATCACGTCATGCAGCTTTTTGCCTTCGCGGATCATGCCCAGAACTTGCTGTTGAATATCGAGAATCATGTCTCGGAATTTTATCAACTCTTCCCGACCAACCACTTCGAGGCCGTGGCCGGGGATTATCTTCGTTTCAGGGCCAGCTATCTCGATGGCCATGTCCATAGCCGCGACTGTACCCCTCAAGGTGCCGCCGTTATAAACATCAATTATGGGATAGCTGGTTGTGCGATATACATCGCCTAGATGCAGAACGTCGGATTCGGGAAAGTAGACAAAAATATCTCCATCCGTATGAGCGGGAGGAACCAAAAAAGCCTGAACTTCTTCTCCATTAAGATGGAAACTCAGGGTGTCGTTGAAAGTGATCAGCGGTCTGGCAGCGACCGGCTGTTGCGGAACAAAACTACCGCCGGCTCTCGGGAAATGGCTTTTCTCCTCCAGAAATCGCAGACGTGTGTTTTCATGAGCAAAGATTAGCACGCCCCTGTTCGCAAGATTTTCATTGCCTCCAACATGGTCGATATGTATGTGGGTGTTGACCAGGAACCGAATCTTTTCTTCAGTCACCCGCTCGACTGCTTCTACCACTTTGTCCGCAAGCTGCGCGAACAGCGAATCCACCAAAAGCACACCTTCCGGACCAATCTGAACGCCGATGTTACCTCCGCCCCCTGGGCGCTGAATCATATAGACATTGCCTGCCACAGGAATGATTGAAAGCTCAACATCGGCCAACCCCCCTTGACCAAATGAATAGTGTGAAAGCGGCAGAAGTGAGAAAAAAGCAGCGCCTACTACGGCGAATCTTCGCAGTATCAACCTACTAAGCAAATTCAATTGCGACATCTTGCTGACCATTTTCTCATCTTTTAGGTGATTATCCTGAAGAAACTGCCCAAGTTTTCGATCGCTCTACGTATTTTTATTGCATCAAAGTATGTGATGCAACAACTCATTTTGAATACCTTGCTATGAAGCCAGCGGCAGGCGCTCTTTCTGTCGCTGCCTTACCTACTAAATCTTGATTTGGCTTCAGCTGAGCCATGTCTGGCCCTATCATCGTAAGATGACTCTGGAATGGGCCTGCGGGGAATTGGCGCAGTCGCACCGACATTCAAGCAACAACGCCATCAAACTTTTAAAAGCAGCTCTAGCTCAATGCAAACCGGAATTGCTCGTTCTCGCCTGCGACAAGGTCTACCTACAGTGGTGGTGCATTTGCGTAATCCGCAGTGTTACTGAATCTGCGAGCATCCAGCGTTTGACGAGCTCCAGCACTCAGTGATTTCGAACCGGTACTCCCTTTTACCATCTCAAAGTAATCATACAGTTGATCGTCAGCGGTGTATGCCTCATAGGTCAAACGGGCGCCGTCCACTGTAATAATTTGATAGAACTGTGTGTTTTCAGCGGACTTTTGCAGGATGACACCGTGATCGGCATAGCTGTCCCAGCCATTTGGCTTAAGCTCATACATTTTGGCGCCTGAAACTGAATTTACGAACATTACGTCGACCTGTGTGTCTTCGCCGAGGGCCAGACGCTCCGGTGACTGACCAATAGCACCGCGGGCATAAGTGTGGTCGTGGCCTTGCAGAACCAGATCAACACTGTGCCTATGCAAAATAGGCAGCAATAAATCTCTTCGGTTTATACTGTCGCGCTCTCCGGCAGATGAGAATATCGGGTAGTGGAAAGTGACAAACTTCCACCGGGCATCGCTTGTGGCCAACTTGCTATCGAGCCAGTTTGCCTGGGCTTCGGACTCCTGGGACAGAGAGTTAAGCACGAACAAGTGGATGTCCTGATTGTAGCGTATATCATAGACGGTTTCGTGCAAGTTGGCTGGCAGGGCGGCGTCCTTTGGGAGGTTAAACTGTGGGCGCCATAAATGGCTCAAGACTCTTTCGGATCTTCGATCCTGAACGCCATAGGCCTGCACCTCGTGGTTGCCGACCACCGGCACTGCAGGAATACTGGAGTGCACGAAACTGCCCGCTTTGAACCACTCTGCCCACTCGTAATCACGCGCGGCGCGATTTACAAGGTCACCAGCATGCAGGAAAAAGCGCGCATCTGGCGCCTTGTTCAAGGCTGCCCGAACTATCCGTGACCAGTGAGAGAGGATGCCGTTCTGGGCATCTCCAAAATACGCAAACTTTACCGGACCAGCATCGGGTGCGGTGCGGGTTTGAATCCATTCGCTCCATGCCCCTTCAGCTCC
>DORE01000016.1:0-2761 GCA_003514305.1 Gammaproteobacteria bacterium
CCAGAATTTGGAATCGATCCCGAAGAGCGGAACGGTAACCGCGCGAAGCATCGAGTAGAATGGCGTGTAGTACCAAACCGGCGGCACATGTGCGGGCGTCTTAAGTGAATCTGCTTCCTGAAAGTTCGCAATTTCCAAAAAGTATCCTCCCATTTCCGGGGCGAAGAATACGATTGCACAAAACACAAACAGAAAGAGAATCACGCCCGGAAGATCATGGTAGAGCGTATAGTAGGGGTGAAACGGTACGGCATCCAATGGGATTCCGTCAGGTCCTTTCTTTTCCTTGATATTGATACCGTCAGGATTATTTGAACCCACCTCATGCAGCGCAAGTATATGCAAGACCACCAGTGCTAGGAGCACGATGGGCAGGGCCACCACATGCAGCGCGAAGAATCGATTAAGCGTGGCTCCTGAGATCAGGTAATCACCACGAATCCATACCAGCAAGTCCTCACCGATTACAGGTATTGAGCCAAACAGGGACACAATAACGTTAGCTCCCCAATAAGACATTTGCCCCCAAGGTAACACGTATCCCATAAACCCTTCGGCCATCAGCACCAGATAGATAGCCATGCCCAGAACCCAGATTAATTCTCTCGGTTTTTTATACGACCCATACATGAGCCCACGAAACATATGAAGATAAACCACAAAAAAGAACGCTGATGCGCCCGTCGAGTGCAGATAGCGCAGGAGCCAGCCAAAATCCACATCCCGCATAATGTATTCAACGGATGCGAATGCAGCTTCCGCTGAGGGCGTATAATTCATCGTCAGCCAGATTCCTGTCAGCAACTGCATCACCAGAACCAGCATCGACAGAACACCAAAGTAGTACCAGAAATTGAAATTTTTCGGTGCGTAATACTCAGAAAGGTGCTTCTTCCATGCGTCCATGATGGGAAGGCGAGCGTCGATCCAGTCTCGCACCCCAACCAACCATCCGGGCCTTTGCCCGCTCTCGTTGGAGCTCTCAGTTCCAGTAATATCGCTCATGCTGATGTCTCCTCGTCAACACCGACTACCAATATATTTTCTGATTCGAACGAATAGGGTGGTACCTGCATGTTCCTCGACGCAGGAGAACCACTGTAGACACGCCCAGCCAAATCAAAGCGAGAGCCATGACAAGGGCAGAAAAAACCGCCGCGCCAATCGGTGTCGAAGGGCTGGGGTCGCAACTCGACATGGGGTGTAGGCGAACAAAATAAGTGGGGGCAAAGGCCGACCAGGACCAACACCTCTGGAGTGCGCGATCTGTATTCATTTCGCGCGTACCCTGGTTGCTCGGGGTCAAGTGATTCAGGATCAGATAATCTTGCAGGGTCTTCACGCAACGCCGACAGCGCTTGCTCGCTTCGCTTTACTACAAAAATTGGACGTCCTCTCCAAGCAGGTATAGGACCAAGCATCTCACCTTCAGCAAGACGGCTAATATCGATTCGCACTGGTGCGCCCGCGGCACGGGCTTTGGCACTTGGGTTCCAGGACCCGATAAAAGGTGCTACAGCTCCAACCACACCAGCGGCGCCTACGGCTGCGGTTGAGCCCGCAAGGAAACGTCTACGGCCAGCATTCGTGCTGTCATCAGTCACTTCAAATTACTCCTTGAGATCGTACTAAATGCAAGTAAACATTTGGGTCTCCCAGACAGACTGCGCCGGTGCAGGAGACCAATCCTCAGCTTTTTTTTGAATTACAGGACTATTTTTAGATTCTAGTAAATTTCGTCTGCTTTATCAAGGGAGCCGCAGCGCTAATAATTTGTTAAACCATTGTTTTTAATGAATTTTTTACAATTTCAGTACCAAAAAAAACGCCAAACCTAACCGAGATTTGGCGTTTTATGACAGCATGTTTCCGCTTAGCGCTTAGAAAACTGCGGTTTCTTGCGAGATTTCCGAAGACCAACCTTTTTTCGCTCAACTTCCCGTGCATCTCGAGTCACGAATCCCGCCTTGCGAAGAGTCGGACGTAACTCGTTGTCATACTCCATCAACGCTCTGGTTATGCCGTGCCGAATAGCACCCGCTTGACCAAAGCTGCCGCCACCGCGCACCGTGACGTTAATGTCAAAGCGTTCGGTCATTTCAAGTAGTTCGAGGGGCTGTCGTACGATCATTCGAGCGACCTCTCGTCCGAAGTATCCATCCAATGGACGTCGATTTATCGTAATGTTCCCGCTCCCGTTAGTTATAAAGACGCGGGCAGTGGAGGTCTTGCGACGACCTGTTCCATAATATTGAGTGCTTGGCATAAATGCTTGGTTAACCTGTTAAAGTTGCAGGGTTTGTGGCTGCTGAGCTCCGTGCGGATGTTCTGAGCCAGCATAGACCTTGAGTTTTTTGAACATCGCTCTTCCCAGTGGACTACGCGGTAGCATGCCCTTTACCGCTAGCTTGACTATTCTTTCTGGAGCTCTGTCTATCAACTTACCAAATGAAGTGGACTTCAACCCACCTGGGAATCCTGAGTGGGCGTGATACACTTTGTCAGTGCTCTTGTTACCGGTCACTTGAACCTTGTCAGCATTGATAACGACCACATAATCGCCCGTGTCCACATGTGGGGTGTACTCCGCTTTGTGCTTGCCACGCAGACGGGTGGCGATGGCTGTCGCCATTCTACCTAACGTTTGCCCTTCGGCATCAATGAGCAGCCAATTATTGTTGACTTCATTGGGTTTGGCACTGAAAGTCTTCATTTTTAAACCCTGGGGCTTTGGTTCGCGGAGCGCGAATACTACCGAAGC
>DORE01000016.1:2895-6861 GCA_003514305.1 Gammaproteobacteria bacterium
ACATGCGGGGTGTACTCCGCTTTGTGCTTACCGCGCAAACGAGTGGCAATGGCTGTCGCCATTCTACCCAACGTTTGGCCTTCGGCATCAATAAGCAGCCAATTCTTGTTGACTTCATTGGGTTTAGCACTATAAGTCTTCATTTTTCAACCCAGGGGCTTTGGTTTGCGGAGCGCGAATACTACCGAAGCGGCTTTAAAGATTCAAGGTATTTAAGACCAGATTCTAGGAAATGCTGAGGCTGGCCAAAACCGCTCTCTACCGCGCTATTCGGCACTTCTACGTTACGCCAGGTGCTCAAGTCCAAGATACTCGCGGGATCGCATTTCCATGAGCCGAGATCGAGTCCTTTCAAACTCAAAAGCCAAGCTCTGACCTCGATAAAGACAAAAAACGTCAACTTCAGCGGCTATGATCAATTGAACACGGCGATCATAGAGTTCATCCACCAAACTGATAAACCTGCGAGCACTGTCATTAATCTCTTCTTTCAAAATGGGCACACCGCTGAGAAACACCGTTCGAAACAATNNAGCGCGAATACTACCGAAGCGGCTGTAAAGATACAAGGTATTTAAGACCAGATTCCAGGAAATGCTGAGGCTGGCCAAAACCGCTCTCTACCGCGCCATTCGGCGCTTCTACGTTACGCCAGGTGCTCACGTCCTAGATATTCGAGGGATCGCATTTCCATGAGCCGAGATCGAGTCCTTTCAAACTCGAAAGCCAAGCTCTGACCACGATAAAGACAAACAACGTCAACTTCAGCGGCCATGATCAATTGAACACGGCGATCATAGAGTTCATCCACCAAACTGATGAACCTACGAGCACTGTCATTAATCTCTTCTTCCAAAATTGGCACACCACTGAGAAACACCGTTCGAAACAATTTCGCCAGTTCCACGTAGTCAAAAGCGCTTCTGGCTCCACCACACAGCTCTTCAAACGTGAACCAGACCAGATCCTCTGCCAAAAGTATGGTTTTTAGCTCACGACCCAGCAAAGTCAGAACTACATTTTCTTGGATGGCCTCTGTATCGTTGACAAGCCCGCAGAAACTTGTCCTTAGCTTCTCCTCGACGGTCGGACTGAGTGGGGAAAGATACAATTCTGCCAGGCTCAATCGCTCCAAACGGTAATCCTGAGCCGAGTCAACTTTAATTATCTTGTTGTGACGCTTGATGGCGGCAATTGCCGGAAGAAACTTATCTCGCTGTAACCCGTTTTTGTATAGCCCTTCGGGAGGCACATTCGAAGTCGCGACAAACACGACGCTTCGATCAAGCAGCGCTGTCAGCAGCCTCCCCAGCAACATGGCATCTCCGATGTCCGACACATAGAATTCGTCGAAGCAGATCAGGGTTGCGCGCTCGGCAAGTTCATCTGCAATAGCTTCAAGCGGATCTATCATTCCTTGAAGGTCCGCCAGCCGACTGTGAATATCTTGCATGAACCGGTGAAAATTGGTTCTTATCTTCAGCGGAGCCTCTACACTTGTGAAAAACAAATCCATTAGATAGGTCTTACCTCGTCCTACTCCACCCCAAAGGTATATTCCACGCAGCTGTGCGGGAGGATTCCCTCTCTCGCGCACTGCTGATGTCAGGCGTTGTAACCATGACTGCTGATGAGGCTCAACCCTTTTCTGCAAATCGTCAAACAAACCACTCAGAATTTCGATAACCCGAGCCTGCTCAGGATCCCGTTTGATTTTCCCGCTGGCGACGTCGGCTCGGTAGCGCTCTGTAGGAGTCATGTCTCGTTCCTGAGTGAATGGTTGTCCGAAGGAGAAAGTGGATACGGCTCCTCACGCAGTTCCAACCTGCCAGTGCATTTTAGGCGAGCTGAACTTACTTTCCAATTGCCCCAATAAAGGCCAAACCGAGCTTCTGTAAAGACGCTAAACAGGAAAATCGACGTTGAGTCGTGTATACTTTCGCGTTAGGTAATGTGAACTGACAACAGGAGCGGCTCTTGGTTTGGCTTGTAAGTATTGGTGCTTTCGCGCTTGGCGCGATTCTTGGGGTACTTATTGCGAGCCGCCTGCAAGTAAGCCCATCAAAAATCAAAGATCTGGAAGAGCAGATTCGGCAGCTACAAGACAGTCACTCTGAGTATCGCGATAGCGTTAGCGGTCATTTTAGTATAACTGCTGAACTGGTACAGCACATGACGGAAAGCTATCGCGACGTGTATCAGCATCTGGCAAGCGGAGCGCAGGATTTATGCACCGGTGAAGTCGCCAGTAAATTACTTCCTGCCGAATCTGACGCAGCGTTCGAGCCAGCTGGAATCAATGAGGAAACTAGCCCGCTCGCCCCACCGAGAGATTATGCCGCTAAACAGAGCCCTGATCAGAAAGGAGCACTATCCGAAGATTTTGGGCTGGACAAACCTGCGCCGGTCAATGATGAAGACGTCTCACTATCACAGTCGAAGTAACGGTCACACAGCACAATCGGAACTTCCCAAAACCTGCAACCGTACTCTTACGAGCAAGCATCAATTATCATCTAGGCCGGATTCTCAATGTCGACGAAATGATGCTGAAGCGGAAACTCCTGAGCAAGAAAGTCCCCGACTGCCTGAACGCCATAGCGCTCGGTTGCATGATGGCCAGCAGAGATAAAGGCAACACCAGATTCTCTAGCCAAATGTGCAGACGGCTCTGAAATCTCACCCGTAATAAAAGCATCCACTCCAGCTTCAATCGCCAGATCAAAATAGGATTGCGCTGCTCCTGTGCACCAGGCGACTCGACTAATCTGAGCAAGCGGATCACCAATAACAACCGGTTTTCTTCTCAGCGCACCCTCCAGATTTATTTGAAGCTCTTCAAGACTCAGTGGCATTGCAGGCCTGCCAATTGCGACGATAGCTATATCGCCTGGACGACCTTTGACCTGTTCAGTGACCAGGCCGAGCATTCTGCCGAGTTGCGCATTGTTACCAAACTTTTCGTGAACATCCAGCGGCAGATGATAGGCGAACAGATTAATCTGGTTTAGCAGCAGTTTGCGTAACCGATTCTTTTTAATACCTTTGATTGCTTGTTCCTCATTTCGCCAAAAATAACCGTGATGAACCAACAGGCAATCGGCATTTAGCGAAAGAGCCTCCTCAATAAGTGCATCACACGCAGTCACGCCAGTCACTAATTTGCTTATTTCAACGCTGCCCTCAACTTGCAATCCGTTTGGGCAGTAGTCTCGAAACCGCTGGGGCTGTAACAGGTTATTCAGCTCTGCTTCAAGTTGCACGCGCTGCATAGTCATTGGAATCCACCTCTGCATGGCTGTATATTAAGTGTAATATTACTTTAACATTGCCCAAAACCTGAACTGCGCTTGCCGTCAATGCGAAAAATCCTCGAGACAATTAAATTCTGCGTTTGGCCTGTCTCTTGCGGTTTAATCGCTGCCGTCCTGTATTTGCAGAATCAACAATTACAGCAAGCAACCGATCAGCTTGCTGCACTCCGTTTAAATAGGATGGAAACTACACCGCCCGGTTTCGCTGAAGTCATCTCACGCGCAGCGCCTTCGGTCGTTAGTATCAGCGCCACCAGTGTCAACATTGAATCCGTAGAACGTACTGCTGAGGATCAGCTGAATCTGTATCTAGGCGAAAAAGCCAGCCTTGGGTCTGGAATTATTGTCAGTGAGAAAGGTTTCATACTAACTAATCTCCACGTCATCGACACTCTATTCGATGCATTTGATACCGAGGTCACTCTGCACGACGGACGACGGACGCCAGCCACCGTTATTGCTTACGACTCAAAGAATGATTTAGCGGTACTGCACATTAATATGGATAACTTGACACCTATTTCTATAGCCAAAAAATCATCTCTTCAGGTAGGAAACATTGTTTTCGCGATCGGTTATCCGCGCAGAAACATAGGCCAATCTGTATCCCAAGGAATCGTGAGTGCATTAAAAAGAGATCCAGACGGGAGTC
>DORE01000112.1 GCA_003514305.1 Gammaproteobacteria bacterium
GTATTTAAGTCGATTGCAGAAGATATTTTGAAGGGATAATTGAATTAAGCTTTCGATCGATGCGGTTTACCGAATCTATGTCTCGATTAATACGTAAAAAACATCAAGTGCGCAAATTGTAGGCGACAATTTCGTATTGATGCAAAGCGAATGGGAATACAAAGAATAAAATGCAAACCGATTCAGGCGTCCACGGATAATTTAGATGAAGTTCGGGCATTGGTTTCACAAAATCTCCAAGCTTTATTAGATTTTTCATTCATCACATTTGGTATTGCTTAAGCTGAGAGTTGAATGCCCTATTTGATCGATACGTCTCCCCTCATTAGATGAGGTTTAAGAGCCTAGACGGGGCCAAAGAGTGCTTGTATTGAAGTAATTTGATTTTTCTGATGGCGGGCGCTTAGGCTAAAGAAAAAGTAAACGGACAACTGCGCGTCAGATCTCTAATTTCAGCTTGTCTGAAGATGCTCCGATGCATAGTAATATGTTACGACTCCGAAATCACAAGCGTATTTTTGTTGGATTAGACCCTATACCCAAGCAGGAATTAAAGCTCACTCATACAAGCGGCCATGATTGACGTGAAAATCTTCACAATTATAAAAGAGCAGTCAGAGAGGATACCCGATAAAAATTTTGCTAATGTGAACGGCAGTCCATTATGGTGGCATTTGCTTTCTGAGTTAGAAGGCCTCGATGTTACGGTAAATACAGACAGTCAGAAATTTATCAGGCAATTACGCGAGAGTAAGCTGAAATCAATTAAGGTAATTGAAAGGCTGCGGAAACATATTGAATGGGAAAACGATGGAAATATTGATTTCAGTCCCGTCGAGGACATGCTGTTCGATTTTTGTCAAACAATTGATAAGTCAGAAATGGTGGTTTTGACGCATGTAACATCTCCATTTCTTAAAAAACAAACAATTCTTGAGGCAATTGAAGTGCTTCAACAGGACCATAAATCAAAGTCAATTCATTCGGTTTTTCAGGTTCAAGATTTTGTATGGTTAAAGCGAGCTACTGAAGCAATGCCAATTAATTTTTGTAAAGACCGAATACAGCGTACCCAAGATCTGTCGCCCATATTGGTTTCCAAAGGTGCATTCTTTATTGCAAAGGCTGGAGATATCTTGGACCAGCAAAGTCGTTTGCCTGAACCATTAATTTTTTTTCCGCTGGATCATATGCAGGCTTTAGAGATTGACAATTTCGAGGATTTGGACTTCGCAAGGACCCTGGCAAGTAGATGTTGAAATTTATAGACGTAACCCTGAGAGATGGTGGTCACCAAAATGGATTTAATTGGCCATTTGAGTTTGTTCAGCGATATTTAAATTCGATTAACTCATTTCAAGAAATCGACTTTGTAGAGTTGGGTTACTGGAAACAAACTGGAAAGTATAGTGGTCCGTTCTACTCAATTGATGAAGAAACACTAGACTCGGTATGTCAGATGTCAAGGAAAAAACTTTCTGTAATGGTGGACTATCACTATTGTTCTCACGATGTTGAAGATTTTCCAAGCAATGTTAATTTTTCACAGTTACAGCTTATCCGGATTTGCCTGCGTAAGGAGGACATTTTAAATGGGTGCAAATTCGCAAAGGAACTTAAGAAATATACAAAGTGCAAGTTAAGTATAAATTTTTTCAACATAACAAATTATGAGGAGACTGATTTGGTATCCGCGTGTGACGCCGCGGCTAAAGCAAATGCGGATTTTATTTACTTCGCTGATACTCACGGTGGACTTGACCTTTTTGACAACTTGGGGGTATTTCAGCGATTCACAAAACTGATCAAAGAAGCAGGAATGATACCTGGGCTGCACCTACATGATCATTCGGGCAAAGCCTATTTTAATTACCGCAATCTTGGTGTTGCCGGCTTCGGCGCAACAGATGTCTCGCTTGGGGGAATAGGGAAAGGAATGGGTAACCTTAAATTAGAACATGTATTTGATCTTCAGGGTAGGGAGCATATTTTAGATCATCTCCTTTTAGATCAAAAATTATTCCGAATGCCGTCTGGACCATATGGAATTCTGACAGCTAGGGATAGCATTACAGATCATTACGCGGTCGAAGCTGAACGGATTCAATTAAAACCAAGCCAGTTTGCAAAAAGGTTGAAAGGAATTACAGGGTTTTCGAAAGATAATTATGATAAACATATACTCAGTGATGAATAATTGCACCCTGGTGATTGGTGCGTTGTTGATATAAACCGATGGGCTCATAATCCTGAGGGATTAACGTAATTTGATTATTTTTGGCACTATGAATCGATGATTAAAAGGGCCGCTTATTTTTGCAGCGCCATGATTCCCATTCAAAAATAATCTGAAAGTTTAGTCCAGTCTCTGTAGTTTAGCTTGTTTTATTGAGAAACAAGTTTTCAATACTCGCGCGCTACTCAGTGACTCGATTGGTATCAGAAAAGGCAAACCTAACCTATGCGCTGCGACCAGACGACAAAAATAAGATTTTCTGCTACCTAATACACGTATATTTTGAGTTTAAGCAAGTACTGCCTTGGGCAAACGGAGTGATGGGAAAATCGTTCCTTGCGGGCAATGAAAAAGCAGAATGATCATTTGAGAAGTGCCAATCAAAGCTGAGGCATAAGCATAATTTAAAAGGGAATATAGTGAGCACGACCGTTTTAATCACTACAGCTAATCAACCTCCAAAGGACGTTCCTTTTCTGCGAATGACTGATGTAGCTTTGCGGCAAATAACTGCGAAAGCGTCAATATTTTTTTGGGCGGCACAAGGGGTAGATAAAATTGTTATTGCTGATGCTACCGGAGGAAGTCTTCTCGATGATAGCGAATTATTACTTTTAAAGAAGATCAATGTCGATGTAGAGCAAATCTCGTACTGTCAAAACGAAAGTCTAATAAAATCTCGAGGCAAAGGATATGGAGAGGGAGAGCTTCTTAAATTTGCCTTGGAAAACTCTATCTTTCTGAGAGCTGGAGAGAATTTCTTTAAATGCACTGGCAAGGTTTATTGTCGGAATTTCGAATCGATATTCAAGATGATTAAACATAATAACCTCCAGAGCATTTTTTGGAGGCACCTTGGTGAAGGAGATTCACTGCAGCAGTGGGCTGACATTCGCTTCTTTTATACAACAAGAGAGTTTTGCGAAGTAAATCTCATTCCAGCATATCAAAAATCTGACGATCGTCAGGCGGCTGCTGAGTACTTTGTCTTCCATCTTCTTAACGAGAGATTTCAAAAAGGAAAAGCCCCACGACCTCTGCTATCAGGTTTTGAAGGTGGTACTGGAAGGCAATATTTCGATTCAAGTCTGGGAATATTAGATGAAAATTGCCCTTGCTGGGTGAGCAGCTAATACAGACGAAATTTAGCTCTACTGAGCTAAATATTTAGAATGTCTACACTTGGTGTTATCTTTCCCGGCGAGCGTGACTTTGGGTGCGCGCAGAAAAACAGAGGGAAGGATAGCTTGGTTACCTTGGGAATTAATTGAGGACTGCGACTGAAAAGTTGGCTTTTAAAAAATTAAAAAATCAGGATTTAATTATGATTCCCAACCGTAAACAGGATGCCGACCTTCTGAACTATTTTAATAATGGGAGACTAATTGAAGCGGAGAAGCTTGCTACTGCTCTGACAAAAAAATTTCCAGGTGATAAACTTGCTTGGAAAGTATTAGTAGGCGTATTTATAGCGACGGGCAGGCTTGATGAAGCTCATGATGCGGGTCAAAGGTTAGTCGAGTTTTCGCCGCGGGACGCTGAGGCGCACTATAATCTTGGGGTAGCACAGCAACAACTTGAAAAACTATCAGAAGCTGAAAAGAGCTATCTGAAAGCGCTTGGGTTGCAGCCCGATTATGCGGAGGCGTGCTGCAATCTAGGCATCATTCAGCAGCAGCGGGGCAGATTCACAGAGGCAGAGAAACACTTCAGTCAGGCCATCGCGCTGAAGCCTGAGTTTGCGAAAGCTCACAATGCTATAGCTATTTTGTTCAAACAAATGGGGAGGCTAGAAGAAGCGGAAGAAAGTTATAAAAGAGCGATTGCTCTCGCGCCTGATTTCGTAAATGCGCATTTTAATTACGGTAACACTCTCAGTGAAATGGGTAAGTTAGAAGAGGCTGAAGCTTGTTATAAGCAGGCATTAGTCTTGCAACCATATAATGCGAAAGTCTTTTGGAGTTTACACGGAATTCAGAAAACCTTACAAAGCGCCGAATATTGGATAGATAGGTGTTTAGAAATAGAAAAAAACCATACAGAAGCAAAACTAACGAAGACCGCATTGAGATTTTATCAAGGAGAAAGAAAGGCATTTGATGCTCTGATGCATTCTGAATTGCGAAGTCACTCATACATGCGTTCATTTAATTGGGTCTTTAATTTACCGAGCCTTCCTGAATTGCACTTTAATAGATGGCACTTTTTTAATGCGATTGTAAAAAAAAGCGATACTAAAAAGCCGTTCTATGAATTCGGTGTATGGAGAGGCAGATCTTTTAAATATTTCATAAATATATTTGAAAGAGGTTTTGGTTTTGATACGTTCTCAGGCCTGCCGGAAGATTGGGTCGTTGGTACTGCTGTCGAAAAGGAGGGCTTTTACTCAAGCGACGGAAAAATTCCCGTTGTTTAAGGTGGGGAATTCATCGTGGGCGAGTTTGAAGACACGTTGCCTTCGTTTTTTTCTGAGAGTCGTCCTACCGCTTCGGTGATAAATTATGACGCAGATTTATACTCGTCAACCATTTGTGCTTTAAAATCGTCTAAATCGGTCATTGATGAAAATACCATTCTTATCTTCGATGAGTTTCTTATTAATGAAAGCTGGGAGAACGATGAATATAGGGCGTTAAGTGATTTCTGCGCCATTGTTGCCTGTACTTATGAAGTGATAGCAGTTTCATTTTTCTCTAAGCAGGTTGCGGTCAAATTGATTGGCATTTAGCGCTTCTATCTCGGGCATGGGTACTCGGAGCCGTTCAAAATAGTCGCAGGCGAGTGAATGCCTAGCTTGTCTTTGCCATAGCGCCTCAGGATGGACTTTTAACGACGTTTGGTATTTGCTTGAAAGAGCTCCTCGCAAGTCTGAAGCTGTGATTTCGAATATTGTTTATAAAGACATTTCTAAGTTAAGGCCGATCTAAAAGTTGAGTTGATACAAGGAGACTTTGAAATACTTTCGGAACTTAAAGTTATGTTTGCGAAGTATTCATCTATCTCTAAAATATATGTTCATCAGGTATCCGAAATAACAGAATTGATAAATGTAGTGACGGAATATTTGTGTTTCTATTAGCTTAACAGTTTGAACTTGAGGGTGTGCGTAGTCGAAGATGGAAAGATTAAGGCTCACACGCGGATTTCAAAAAGCTCGAAAATTAGCGTCCTTTTTAGCCGAATGATTTGTGTGGGCTAGATAAAAATATTTTTATATGACAATGGAAAATAAAATCAATAAGGCGAGAAGGGTCATCCTAGCTACTCCATATTTTTTGAGTTTAGTTAAATGCTATAGACGTGGGTATATGCTATGAATCTATTTAAATCGGTCATCTCTGGGCTTGGGGCATTTTTAGAAAAAGCAAGGATCTTTATGTTGAACCTTGTTACGGCATTTGTTTTGATATTTTTTGTAATTGTGATTATTGGATCACTCACCTCTGGGCCTGAGGTTAAAGATCCAAATGGCAGAGTGCTCCTCATCAATCCTGAAGGGACTATTGTTGATCAAGAGAGTTTTAATTCAGATCTTTTCTCTGCCATTGGCGCAGGCTCTTCAACTAAGCAAATACAAACACGAGACCTCATTCGTTTAATAAGAGCAGTAGCGAAAGATGAAAATATTCCTGCCGTTTTTGTAGATTTCTCGTCTTCAGGGTTTGCTGGATCGACTACAGCAATCAATATTGCGAAAGAATTAAAAGCACTTCGTGATTCTGGTAAAAGGGTCATTGCTTTTAGCGATCGATTGACCACATCGTCTTATCTCATGGCTTCTCAAGCATCTGAGGTATGGGTTCATCCTGTCGGAAGCGTCAGCGTAAGAGGTCTCGGAGGAGTTGGAGCTTATCCAAAAGAATTATATGAAAACCTTAAAATCAACTACCATAATTATTCCCAAGGGGACTTCAAATCTGCCGTCGAGCCATACACAAGAACAGACATGTCAGAAAATGACAGGATACAAAGAGAAGCCTTGCTTATTCCTATCTGGGATGAAATGAAGTCCCTCATGGCAGAGGGGCGCGGGGTTGAACCTGATGATATCCAATTCTTTGCAGATAACTACTTTGGGTTTTTTGATGATGCTGCAATGGGAAACATTGCCTATGCTTCAACTAATCAGATCATCGATGGGACGAAATCTTTCCCAGAATTTCGTCAATATATGATTGGAGAGTTTGGTCTCGATGATGAGGCTGGAACGGAAACTTTCAAGACTATTTCTTATGAAGAGTATGCGAAGTACATAGACGAGGGCTTTTCTGATACTGACAATCAAATAGTTGTAATTACTACCGAAGGCACGATCATGGAGGGGGATATCACTCGGGGTGTGGCTGGCAGCAATGGGGTAGTAAAACAAATCAGATCTGCGTATGAAGACGAAAAGACAAAAGCTATTGTCCTTAGAGTTAATAGTCCTGGAGGATCTATTATTGCAAGTGAAATGATTAGAGATGAGCTATTTGCTGCCAAACGAAAAGGCATCGACTTAATTGTATCTATGGGCGACGTCGCGGCTTCCGGCGGGGTATACATATCTACGCCAGGTGATTATATTTTTGCCGAGCCCACTACTATCACAGGGTCAATAGGTGTGGCACTTGCCATACCAACGTTTGAAAATGCAATGGATTATATTGGAGTGAATTTTGATGGTGTTACTATGTCCAAGCGCGGTGGCTGGGACCCAACCCAAGCTGTCGACGATGAATTGGATCAGATTTTTGCAAGCTACGGTGCAGATGCATACGATCGATTTGTCCAGTTAGTAGCTGAGTCAAGGTCTAAATCATATGAAGAAGTTGAAGAGATTGCAGGTGGAAGAGTCTGGATTGCGACAAGAGCTCAAGAAATAGGTTTGGTGGATGAGATTGGAGGTATAGATGATGCCATCGCATATGCTGCCAGCAAAGCAAACTTAGAAGACTACCAGATTGAGTATTATGGTGCAGAACTCTCCTCCGTAGAAATGATTATTAAAGAACTGTATGAGATGTCAGGCGTTAGACTAGGAGAGCATAAACTTTTAAAATCGCTAAATAGTCTGTCAGCTCTGCACGAAATATTAGCAGAAATTCAAGAACCAAAAGCATTATTTGCTTGTAGGGATTGCTTGGTGGATCTTGATTAGTCCACTTGCTGAATGAGAATGATACTTGCTGATATCAATTACCACCACTTCACACTATCGTTCAATTTAATTAACGTAGCAATTTTATGAAAGATATATTTCCAATCGAAGGGGAAACACTGATTGTATCTGAAGACATGTGTGACATGAATGGCCACATGAATGTGAGACACTATCAAACTATCCCAATGGACTATGATGGAAATTTTTATAATAGTCTCGGTTTTGGAGAAGACTATATCGCCAAAGGTTTTTCATCTTTTACAGCTGAGCAAAATATTAGATATCTGAAAGAATGCCTGAGAGGTGAAAAACTCACGCCTAGGTTCAGAATGCTTGCCGTAAACAAAAAGTTATATCACTACGTATGTGCTATATGTAAAGAATCAGATGAAGTATCAGCTATAGTTGAAACTGTTGAGATCCATATTGACATGTCGATAAGAAAATCCGCAAAAATATCCGATGGAATATTAGATACTATGGTAAGAATGCAAAATAAGCATGAATCATTTGGTGAATATCCTTACGAGAAAAAACTTAATATTAGATAAAATCCATGGTGTATCGTTGTGTGTTTGACTCTTTTCCACCAGAGGCAGAATTGCATATTAAACAGAGGGTGGTCTGAGGGTCAGGAGATAACGATGGCTCATATTAAAGCGGCGAATAACTTAGCGGTAATTGAAGTGCTTGAAGCTTACCGTAGAAAAGGATTTCCAATGATTTGAGCGACTGGAAGAGCTGCATTCTACGATGAGGGAACAAGCGGGATAAAAATGTTTCCATCAGACGAGGATTCACACTTTGGTGTCGCTGAAGCCTCCATACAAAGGTCCTCGATTACTACAGAAGGATTTTGACTGGCGATGCGGTACGCCCCCCTGGGCAATTACATCCGTTAAGAAAGATAGCTGCCACCAACCAGAAAGTCCCCTATCTTGGAGTTTCTGACAGATAGGGAAGTACCATAGCAAAGCTTAAAGTAAAGCTAAGCGAACCTCGTCCTGCATTTTCAAGATCCACCATTCCAGTAGCAACCTTTACAGCTCCGATGGTGACTCCAAGCAAACTAGGTGCCAGACCGAAATACCAAAATTCGCTCCTGTAAGCCCGTCTATAAAAGTTGCTCCAATTGACTAAAACAGACATTACTTATGCTTTCATCCTCATTGGTTTCGCCTCTTTCACCGATAAACTGCCGGTTATTTTGTTCTTTTGCCCTAAATTGTAAGCAGGTCCTCTACTCGAGGAGGGCTGTCCATGTATTTAATTAGCTGAAGCGTAGTTTATGTTTGCTCTCGTAGCATGGCTATTCGAAAACCTATACGTAGATAATGATTCCTGACAGAGACACTGATATTGGACTTAGATTAGCCACAGCTTTCTCTCTACTGGGTCATCGAGCGTGTTATTAGAAAAAGCAGTAAAGTTCCCACACCACTACAAGCAATTTCACACCAGTTGAATTGCTATGTCCCGTCGGTGGTGGTGGAAGAGAGCAAACTTAAAATGACTTGTCTTTTCTAACGTGCTCGTAGCGGGCGCTACAAATCGTACTGATGGGCTCTTTTGACGAATGGCTTATCAGGGAAGACGCCCCGGCCGCTTTTGACTAGGTTGCCCGCAACGAAGTTGCTGCAGACATTCTCATATTCCCATCAGGCGGCTACTTTCTTATTTTCAGACAAAGAAAAGCGCCCCGAAGGGCGCTCTTATCGTACTCTGAAGTCTTCTATTACCGATTAACGAACTCGGGATAAGCCTCCATACCACAATCGATAATATCCATACCTTCCTCTTCTTCCGCAGCGCTGACACGGAGACCCATCACTGCTTTGATGATCATCCAGGCCGCCATACTGGTTCCGAAGACCCAGCCAAAGATAGTTAGCATGCCAACTAGTTGCCCCATGAAAGTGGCATCCGGGTCCGACAGCAACACCGCGAAGATACCGAATATACCTACGGTGCCGTGAACTGATATCGCGCCAACGGGATCGTCGATTCTCAGTTTATCCAGGGTTATTATGCTGAACACTACGATCACCCCACCAATGGCGCCGATAATTGTGGACAGTAAAGGGGATGGATCAGCGGGCTCTGCCGTTATGGCGACCAGTCCGGCTAAAGCGCCGTTGAGGCACATGGTTAGGTCTGTCTTGCCGAACAGCAGTCGCGCCGTAATCATGGCAGCGATTAGTCCGCCAGACGCGGCAGCGTTGGTATTCAAAAATACGTTCGCGACCTCGTTCGCCACCCCGATACCGCCGAGCTTTAGTGTTGAACCGCCATTGAAACCGAACCATCCCATCCACAATATAAAGGTGCCGAGAGTTGCGAGAGGCAGGTTTGAGCCTGGAATCGCTTTAGCTGCTCCTGACGCCTCGTATTTGCCGCTCCTCGGCCCCAGAAGTAACACGCCGGCGAGCGCTGCGGCGGCGCCGGCAAGATGCACTATACCGGAGCCTGCATAGTCGTTATAGCTCAATTCATACATGCCAAACACCGACTTTCCACCCCACGTCCAGCCGCCCTCGATGGGGTAGATCAAGCCCGTCATTACGACTGCGAACAGCAAGAAGGCCCAGAGCTTCATACGCTCAGCCACGGCGCCAGAGACAATCGACATCGCGGTTGCTACGAATACCACTTGGAAGAAGAAGTCAGAAGCTCCGGCGTACTCACCCATGTCTCCGAAACCGGATTCATTCGAAGCATCCAGAACAGCCTGCACCGCCACATCGTCCATGCCTGCGACAGTCGTGACACCTGAAAGGAAGAGGCCGCCGTCGTACATAAAGTTGTAGCCGCAAACCAGATACATGGTGCACGCAATCGCGAATAGGGCGACGTTCTTGGTCAAAATTTCAGTGGTGTTTTTGGTCCGGACTAATCCAGCTTCCAGCATGGCAAATCCTGCTGCCATCCACATCACTAAGGCGCCACAGATTAGGAAGTAAAAAGTATCCATGGCGTACTGTAATTCAAAAATTTGGTCTTGCATTGTAAGGTTCTCCAAAATTGTGCTCGCTTTGTAAACGCTTGCTTAGCTCTGTTACAGAGCGTCGTCTCCACTCTCGCCAGTTCGAATTCGGATGGTCTGCATCATCTCCGAGACGAAGATCTTGCCGTCTCCGATGGTGCCGGTTTTGGCGGCCCCAGAAATTGCTTCAATGGCGCCATCCAGCAGGTCGTCTTTGACTGCTACTTCAATCTTAATTTTCGGCAAGAAATCCACTGAATACTCCGCGCCGCGATACATTTCGGTGTGGCCTTTTTGACGGCCAAAGCCTTTTACCTCAGTGACGGTCGCGCCCTGAATATTGATTTCGGAGAGCGCTTCGCGCACATCATCCAGTTTGAAGGGTTTGATAATTGTGGTAATCAGTTTCATAGAATTTTCCCTTTTAGAGTGGGCGGGGGTGCCACCCACCCTGATAATTAAAGCCCGAAATCCAACGCATAGCCCACGACAAACTTGACTGAGTCATTGTCCCTTGCCGCCATACTGGCGTAATCCTCAATGCCATCACCATCATCGTCGTCGCCCAAGGTGGTTGTTGAAACCATTGCAGAGAACCCGTCCTTGGCTATGCTGATGTTAAAATCCCAGTAATCATCGGTTGCGCCGTTAAACGAGTACATAAAGTCGCCTTCATGGAATCCAGCGTGGAGGCCTATCTCCGCACCACTCTCCAGCGGAATGACATAATCGAGAGAGGTGTAGCTAGCTTGAGCGAAACCGAAGTCCTCGCCTGGGCCCTCATCCGGCTCAGCGTTCGAGAGTAAGGAAAGTTGCGCAGAGAAGTTACCTACGCTGACCGATCCGTAGACTTCACCGAAGTCGTAGCCGGCATTTGCATCGTAATTGTAGTAAAGATAGCCAATGTCATACGAAAAGCCTTCGGCTTCACCTGCGTATCCAAAGTACACATCGTGCTCGTAGGAGTACGCATCGTCAGAGTCATAGGACACGTTCGAGGCCCAAGTGCCGACGTAGAAACCGCTGTCGTCGGCATAGTCGATGCCGCCCTGAATCGCAGCCTCGTTGATTGATTGAGTCAGGCCTCTCCACAAATAATTGTTCGTCATTGCAGCGTTGGCCGACCACTCTGCGTGGGCGGACCCTGCCGCTGCAAACAAGGTTGCGGCGATAATGGGTCGGAATAGGTGGTTAGCGGTAGTGGTCATGTTGTCTCCTTTAGCTTTGCTTGTCTTGTGAAGTCTCGATGCGAGTGCGCTTTTATATGATCGCAAACAAGGAAGCAAAGACCGGGCCAAAGCCTAAAAACGTAATAAAAACAATTCGATGAGAAGTTTTTGGCTTTATGTCAAGAGTAACTCCCTAATTTTGCGCACCAAGGCGGTGCGATTTATGCTCCCAGCTCCATCTCAGTGCGTCTGCTAGGGGAGAGCCTTCATCTGAATGATTCTGGTAAAGTTTAGGAGGCTTGGTGAAGGCGAACAGGACCGGCATCGGAGAATGCTCATTGTCGGTGCTAACGGCTATTCGAGTGTTTCTGGTTCGCTCTGATATTGCCGACAATCTGCTCGCTGACCGGGGCCTTGGCTCATCAAGAGTATTAGCGCCGAGTTTTCGGAGCGCATATGACGGCTTTAACCGTGACTAAAATAGATGCAGGTTCCTATCGGAGACTAGCCATTCCAATGAGTCAGCATTCGGATCAAAAATTTGCCCGATTCAAAGTTAAGTTCTGGCAGTTTTTAGAAAACAGTTGGAGCAGGGAATGGTTTTGCTAGATATCGAAATTGCTTTGTAGTTACCAAAACCGCTTACTTAAACTAGTGAGTTGCCAACTGGCAGATTTTTCGCTCAATGGCTCAGCATTCCTCTATACTTAACGGGATCTTTTCTTTGGCAATTTACTGCTTATCCAAGGTTTGGAATGTATGACATTTCTTAAGCTTAAAGTCGTGCCAGTCGCTCCCTGGAGTTCGTCGCAGCCGCTGAATTTGCGCCCCGAGGTAAGCACACTTTTTTACCTGTGTTTCGGGCTCAGTATTTTTGGATTGGGTGAAGCAACTCTGGTTGCAGCCAATGTCGGGGTGAGTCCTTGGACGGTGCTGGCTGAGGGTGTCGGTCGCTTAGTCGGAGTAACTCTCGGGTTGGCGACATTACTGGTGAGCGTCTGCGTGCTACTGATTTGGATTCCCCTTAAGCAAACGCCCGGCATTGGCACGTTGGCCAATGCTCTGGTTGTGTCTATGGTTATAGAGCTGTCTCTCATTTTCTTACCTCATCCGGAGTCAGCTTGGCTTCAGCTCTTGCAAGCTGTAGCCGGAGTTCTGCTGGTCGGTCTAGGCAGTGGTTTTTACTTGGTCGCGAATCTGGGCCCCGGTCCGCGAGACGGTTTGATGACTGGGCTGGCGATGCGAACGGATTTTCCAATTGCTTGGGTGAGAACCGCATTAGAGATTGGCGTAGTCACCATCGGGTGGGTTTTGGGCGGTACAATCGGCTATGGCACTCTGTTGTTTGCTCTTGGTATTGGCCCGGCTGTCTCTCTGGGACTGTTTTTAGTTGGTTTCAGCTTTGCAAAGGCTTGAGTTGACTGATTTTTGCAGGAGCCGCTGCTCTGACGAGCCTGAGTTGATGCGCTTTGGTCTGCTTTACTTCCGGCAGTGATAATGGAATTTACTATCGTCAGCGCAAGACGCGGACTCAGTGATTGGTTAGTATTTTGTGAACAAATCCTCAGAAACTCATGAGTATTGGATGACACTCGCCCTTAAACAGGCAGAGGCAGCAGCGCAGGCGGGAGAGGTGCCGGTGGGTGCGGTGCTGGTAGCGAAGGGTGCAGTCCTCGCTGAGGCTCATAACCAGCCGATCAGCGCCAGGGACCCAACTGCTCACGCGGAAATTCTGGTCTTGCGAGCCGCGGCACAGAGTCGGAAGAACTATAGACTTCCGGGAACTACTCTTTATGTAACCATCGAGCCTTGTCCAATGTGCGTGGGGGCTTTAATTCATGCCCGTGTGGAACAGCTTGTGTTTGGTGCCCGGGAACCTCGCTCAGGAGCAGTTGTCAGTCACCAAAACCTACTGGACAGCTTAAATCTGAATCACAAAGTGCACTATCAAGAGGGGATTTTGGCGAAAGAGTGCGGCGCAATCATACAGGCTTTTTTTCGAACCAAGCGCTAAGCGTGCCGTTTAGAAACGCTGCTGCCTCGGATCAGCTCTAAAAGAAATAACCTGGCACCACGCGTCAGATTTTACGCATTGTCGGTATTTTTTGGGCCAGTATTGCTTAAGGACTTGCAGTTTCCGCTGATGGTCTTGGTGCTTCTTGTCTCAATAAGGCTTCCAGCGCGGATCGTCTTCCCGTCGTGGCGTTGGTAACCGCCGACGGTTTTTAGCACTCGCTACAGGGTTAGCTCAACTGTCAGACTGATGCTGCGCGCCTTGCTCGGATCATTAAAAAATCCGACGTAAAAAGGTTTGATAATCAGCATATCGAGATAAGACCTGACTCTCACAAAATGGCTGTTTATTTTCACTGGTACGCGGATACGGCCCCTGGTTAGGCGTCAGCTCCATTGGGTTAAGGTACTCCTGAGTGGCCGCTGCTCTGGAGCGCTGTGGTTGATGCTCCTGCGGAAAATGGTCGTCAGTTTTGGCTACGCCCTAATTCAGCTTAGACCGCCAGACACTTAAACGGAGCGATTACGCTGTTTCGCGCCCGAGAAAGTTAATTAATACCTTCCGCTGTGTTTCGTCCTGAATTTCACATTGAATTCGATTATCATGTTAGCCGCTTATTAAAATCCAGCCTCGAACTGTTTTGCTGCCGATATAGAGAGTGTCCCGTTACATGCAAGTATTGCCCGGAGCTATCGCTCTTTCTGTGTTCAAGCAAGCGAAACTGCTCGCCTCGCTTCAAACAGTCTCACCGACGCTGCTCAAAATCTCTGCTCGTTATTTACACATTCTAGATTTGGCAAAGCCTATTGCTTCATCAGAACAGCTCGCGCTGGGCAGGTTGCTTGATTACGGGGAACCCTATAAAGAATCGGAAGACTGCAATGATGCCTTTTGCGCCGAACGTTTGGTCGTCCCCAGATTAGGAACCATTTCGCCTTGGTCTAGCAAAGCGACTGATATTCTGCAAAATTGTGGTCTTACTAAAGTCAGGCGAATAGAACGAGGAATACTATTCAGGCTCCATTTTTCCAGCGTGGTGGACTCGAACGCCATGAAGGGGCTTGAAAGTAAGCTTCATGATCGAATGACGCAGACAGTTCTGGCTGGACTAGAACAAGCTGCAGGCATTTTTATCAAGAGCAATCCAAAAATGCTCAAGTCAGTCGACTTAATTGGTGCAGGAGAAGCGGCGCTGCGCCGCGCGAACGTTGATTTGGGGTTGGCTCTCGCTGATGACGAGATGGAGTATCTGGCGACTCGCTTCAGAGAGCTCAACCGGAATCCAAATGACGTTGAACTAATGATGTTTGCACAGGCAAACTCCGAGCATTGCCGGCACAAAATATTCAATGCTGACTGGACTATTGATGGATGCTCTCAGAGACATTCGCTGTTTGGCATGATCCGAATTAGCCACGAAAAATCGCCTGATCAGGTGTTGTCAGCTTATTCGGACAATGCCGCTGTCATGGAAGGTCATACCACGATACGGTTTTTCCCCAGCGGTGACTTACAGAGTTATGGGCTCCATCGAGAACCTGTGCATATTTTAATGAAAGTTGAAACACACAATCATCCGACCGCAATTGCGCCGTTTCCCGGCGCATCGACTGGTGCCGGTGGCGAAATCAGGGACGAAGGGGCCACTGGGCGGGGAGCGAAGCCCAAAGCCGGCTTGACCGGCTTTAGCGTTTCGAACCTAAGGATCCCGAACCTCCCGCAACCTTGGGAAAGTGCTGAGAGTAAGCCGGCACACATAGCTGCACCACTTGAAATTATGCTGGAGGGGCCAATTGGAGGAGCAGCATTTAATAACGAGTATGGGCGTCCTAATCTTTGCGGATATTTTCGTACCTATGAGGCGTCAATCCGCAATGAAGCGGGCTTCATTGAAGCGCGCGGCTATCATAAGCCGATAATGATTGCGGGTGGACTAGGTAACATTCGCGAACAGCATGTGCTCAAAGGGGATATTCCTGTTGGAGCAAAGCTAATTGTTATCGGCGGTCCGGCGATGCTGATTGGTCTGGGCGGAGGTGCTGCTTCCTCGATGGCCTCCGGAAGTGGTCATGAAGATTTGGATTTTGCCTCAGTGCAGCGTGAAAACGCGGAAATGGAAAGACGCTGTCAAGAGGTCATCGACCGATGTTGGCAGTTGGGCGACAGTAACCCGATTTTGTTCATTCATGATGTTGGTGCTGGCGGATTATCCAATGCGCTGCCAGAGCTGGTGAAAGACGGCGGCACCGGTGGTCGCTTTCAGCTTCGGGCCATTCCCAATGCTGAGAAGCAAATGTCGCCACTTGAAATTTGGTGCAATGAAGCGCAAGAGAGGTATGTATTGGCCGTGTCGGGAGCCGATTTGGCCAATTTTGAAGCTATCTGCGCGAGAGAGCGCTGCCCCTTCGCTGTCGTTGGAGAGACCACAGAAGAAAAATATATAGAACTTATAGATGATCTTTTAAACAATAAACCGATTGATTTGCCTATGGATGTCCTGTTTGGCAAGCCCCCCAGAATGCATCGAAGCGTCAAATCAGGAACAGTGGCTCCTGTCAATGAGGGTCTTGAGGGGATTGAAATAATTGAGGCGGTCCGCCGTGTTCTAGCATTGCCAACAGTAGCAAGCAAAAGCTTTCTAATAACGATCGGCGACCGGACGATCACTGGGCAAGTTTGTCGTGATCAAATGGTTGGCCCTTGGCAGGTTCCGGTGGCGGACTGCGCGGTTACGGCGGCTTCCTATTTTGATTACGTCGGAGAAGCAATGGCAATGGGCGAGCGCTCGCCACTTGCTTTGTTCGATGCCCCGGCATCTGGGCGAATGGCCATCGCGGAAACAGTGACCAATCTGCTGGGGGCGGAAATATCAACTCTGGGCCATATCAAGCTTTCCGCTAACTGGATGACTGCGGCTGGGTATTGTGCAGAGGACGCTAAGCTTTATTCCACAGTGAAAGCTGTCGCAGAGGAGCTGTGTCCCGAGCTGGGGATTTGTATTCCAGTCGGTAAGGATTCAATGTCCATGCGCACGGTCTGGGAAGAAGAGGGCGAAGCGAAAAGCAA
>DORE01000060.1:0-497 GCA_003514305.1 Gammaproteobacteria bacterium
AGAGGAAAGGTGCCTTGCGGTGTGGCCATCATGACCGAAGAGGTGACACGGCTTACCGTGCTTTCATGCACGCCGATTGCGTCGGCGACGGTCCTCAGTTGTAGTGGTCGAAGAAAGGCGATGCCTTTTTCAAGGAATTCGCGCTGATACCTGACAATTTCTGCGCCAACTTTTTGGTTGGTTTCATTGCGTTGAGCAATGGCACGCTTGAGCCAGCGCGCTGAAGTGATGGCTTCACGAATAAAATGCTCATCACTTCCGTCTTGATCAAGTTTCTTAACGGCCTGACTATACGCGGTGTCGACGCGGATGGCGGGCAGGTTGGAGCGGTTCAACTCGACAATCCAGTCATCCTCTTCGTCTTGATAGGCGATCAGATCTGGTTCAAATACCGGTTGAGCAAATTCACCCGAGAACTTAAGCCCTGGTTTTGGCTCAAAGGTTCTGAGTTTACGCGCCAAATCCCCAATTTCTTCTGCAGTGCATCCGGTCATACG
>DORE01000060.1:825-2166 GCA_003514305.1 Gammaproteobacteria bacterium
TTCGCCTTTGGCAAACAACGGCAGGTTTTCGAGTAGCGCATCCATTTTTTTGCAAAGCAATCCCTTGTCCCGGGCTTGCAGGCGAAGGCATTCAGACAGGTTTCGTGCAAATAGTCCGGCGGGCTCTATTGTTTGAAGTCGGGTTAGAACGACTTCGATGGCCTCTTCCGTCACGCTTAACGCGAAAGCAATCATCTGCAAATTCTCGGTTATCCACCCGGTTTGTTCGATGGCTTCGCACAGGCTGTAAGCAATGACTTTTTCATCAGGATCTTCAAACATCAGCTCGGTTTGGGCAAACACATGCGCGTAAAGACTGGTGTCGCGGGTGTCGGCCAGCGCGTCGATCGGATCAAGATCGCTGTCAGAGCCGCCACCTCTCGTCGATTTTCCAGCACCGCTTTGTGCGGACCTTGCTCCGTCCCATAACGCCTTGCGGGAGGCAGGGCGCTCTACATGTAAGAAAGGGTTCTCTGTTGCGACTTCTTCGGCATGGTCGCAGATTTCAACGTTGCTCATTTGCAGCAACGTAATCGCTTGTTGAAGCTGGGGCGTTATGACCAGTGACTGACGTTGCGCCAGACGCGGTTGCATGGAAATATTTAACATATTACATCCACTTCATATCTAACATGCAATAAGTATACCAAATTGTAACTATCTGTTAATAATAGCAAAAGAAAATAAATATTTAAAAAGTTATGTTTTTAGCCTTTAGTATTGTTATGTATTTAAAAGACTGCGATACATGGTGTTATAAAGACCTAATTCGAATGGCTTAGCGGAGGTTTTTGTGTCTACTGAGGATGAAACAAATAAAGTTAGGCGTGCACCCTGTGGTCGTTGTATGGCACTGCGTCTTTTCATATTGGGCGCTTTGACGATCGTTGCTGTTTGGCAGGTCGCCCCAGACAGTCTTTTTATTATTGCCCAAGTTACGCCCATGCAGGCTGCGCTTTGTGCAGTAGGGGCTTTAGCATTCCTTGCGATTGTCAAAACAATATTTGAGTGGTTCGAGACCAAAAACTCAGAGGAGTGAATGCAAAAAGCCCCTGGCAAGTTCTGATTAAGATATACTCTTAATCAGAACTCGATTTCGATTTCTATGCGACGATTTTTCTCGCGCCCGGCTGCCGTATTGTTATCGTCCACTGGACGCGTCTCACCATAACTGATTGCTTGCAAGCGTTCAGACGGTAGCGAACCGGATTGCTCTACGGCTTGCACCACACTGGAGGCTCGCGCCGATGCAAGATCCCAGTTATCGCGATACAGGGCACCAAAGCCGATCGGGACGTTATCGGTATGGCCAGACACTTTAACAGTGCTGTCATCCCCATC
>DORE01000060.1:2554-3617 GCA_003514305.1 Gammaproteobacteria bacterium
GACGAAAACGCGCCGCCGGCCCCTAACGTCACAAACACTTTGTTGTCGCGGCGCTCAACTTCAACCAGACCTTTGCCAATTTCCTCTTGTAGTGAAATTCTCAACTCATCCTCAGAGGTCTCGGCTTTTTCTTTTGCCAGCGCTTGCTTGGCATAGCTGTTCTCGTCACTGGCACCACCACCTGTGGCATCCTTGAGCGTTTCGAGATTGGCAACCATCTCGATCAATTCAGACATTTGTTGATCAAGGCCGCCGAACAATACTTCGCTTTCTGATTTACCTGTCGCCAATCCTGCGACCTCTACCGCTTGCCCAACTTTTGAGAATTTTTCCATCAGCTCTGTTGGGGAAGACTCTCCGGCTTTCAGGTCTACGATAACCTTATCACCCATGGATTGGACGGCTATATCAACTGATTTGGCCATTTTTTCAATCGCTTCGGCAAGCCGTTCAGCGTCGGATTTTCCTTCACCTTCGCTGTCTGATTGACCCATTCCTTCAGCGTCAGATTGACCTAACTTGTCAGCGTCTGACTGGCCCTGCGCCTCAGCATCTGCTTGGCCCTCGTTGGTTTCATCGCCCTTGCCGTCGGCATTTTCGCCGCCGATGCCCTCTTCGTCGCCTTCGCCTTCTTGCAGTTGGTCCGAGCCTTCGCTGTCTTTGCTGTCGGTCGGAATTTTCAGTTCGGGTTCAACTGTTTCGGTGGTATCAGATGTTACCTCTTTGGTTACTGAAGGCGAGGGAGACGGGCTGAAGTTCATCGAAAGTATCGTCGTACCTTTTGGCTGTTCAACAACGGGAACAATTTTTTGCACCCCGAACGCATCCTTCATTGAACCCTGAATTGTTTTAAACTTTGGAACGTTCATTTCGGCAAATGATAAAATCAAAACGAAGAAGGCCATCAAGAGTGTCGCCATATCCGCAAAGGTTGCCATCCACGCGGGGGCGCCAACCGGAGGACATTTCGGGCATTCTTCGCATTCGTTTTCTTCTGGTGCTGCTTCTTCTGCCATGATTATGCCGCCGCTTCAAATTTCTCTTGAGCCTTTGGAGCCAAGAG
>DORE01000075.1 GCA_003514305.1 Gammaproteobacteria bacterium
TCGCACCAGTTAGCCGGCAGAACCGGTTTGATGATTTCTTCCATTACTGCTTCCTGCAGATCAGGAAGTGAAATGCTGTCTTTGTGCTGGGTTGAGAGCACGACGGTGTCGATCCCCACCGGCTTTCCGTCTTCATATCGGAAGGTCAGCTGACTTTTGGCGTCCGGCTCAAGCCAGTCCAGCTTGCCGTTCTTGCGCACGTCTGATTGCTGCTTAACCAGCAGATGAGAGTAATATAGCGGTGCTGGCATCAAGACGTCGGTTTCATTAGTGGCGTAGCCAAACATCAGACCCTGATCGCCGGCGCCCTGCTCGTGGTCCTCAGACTCGTCTACGCCCATCGCGATGTCGGGCGACTGTCTGCCGATCGCATTCACCACTGCACAGGTGTTGCAGTCGAAACCGCTTTCTGAGTGGTTGTAACCGATATCATCTATCGTGTTACGCACCAGGCTTTCAACATCTACATAGGCCTCGGTTGTGATTTCTCCTGCCACCATCACCATGCCGGTTTTGACCAGTGTTTCGCAAGCGACACGCGAGCGCTTGTCCTGAGCAAGCAGTGCGTCGAGGATTGCGTCAGAAATCTGATCTGCCATCTTGTCGGGATGTCCTTCCGAGACGGACTCCGAAGTGAATAAATGCGGTTCTGCCATTATGGTTTCCTTTGTCCCTGTAGGATTATTCCTACGTTTTGTTAAGCGCCATGGGTATCTTTTTGAAATACGCGGATTTGTATTTGAAAACCATTACGTAAACTCAGAAAAGAGCTTTGACCGATTTTCAGTTTAGCCTTTAATGCCCAGTGGTTTAGATCATTTTCTTCAAACCCCAGCCATAAATCGCCGCAGGTGTCGCGCACCCAGTCCTGGTCGTGGGGGCTGAGCTCAACAACGAGCAGGAAGCCCCTTTCTCGTAGTAACTCTGCGCAGTCCCGGAAGGTTCTGGCTGGCGAAGAAATATGATGAAGTACCATATCGAAGACAATCAGGTCGATGCGCACCCGCTCCTTTCTGGCAATGGCGGTGTCCCCAAGCATAAATTGCACGCCTTCAGTCCCGATTCTTTTGATTGCTTGCCTTGAGCGCTCCAGCATGTCGTTAGAATTGTCCAGGGCGGTTATGCCACTGAATTTACCCGCTAGCTGTGCGAGCAGTTGGCCTTCTCCTGGCCCTACTTCAAGCACGCTGGCATCCTGCTGCAACCCTAGACCATCTATCACGCTGAGCAGAGTTTTATGATAATCTGAGTGTTCTACGACAAGTCCTTGCTTCTCTCGAAATTTCTCCGCATTTTTGTTGAAGAAATTTAGCGAGAGCTGCGAGCGCTCGAGCTGAATTTGCTTGATCTTCTTTTCTTGCTCCGGCGGCAGTCCTAGCTGATCAATCTGTTCGAATAGAGTTGCCTTGATTTCGCGGCAATGATCCTCGTCCCTCAGGAAGTTGCGTCGATAGAAGATGGAGTTCCCTTCCCGTCGGGTTGTTACGACTTCGACGGTGGCGAGGATCTTGAGGTGATGACTGAGCGCTGACTGTTTGATATCCAGAATCCGACATAACTCCAGCACGCCAAAAGATTCGTTGCGCAGCAGGCGTAGGATTTGCAGGCGAAGCTGGTCGGCCAATGCTTTGTAGAGCATTGCCAACTGGTCAAGATCGCTTCCCTCCATGACAAGCTGGGGGTGAAGGGCATGGATAGGCATGGGAAAAAGTAGTTTCAATGCAAAATCTAATTAGCAGAAGTTAGCAGCTTTAGCATCAAATTACAATCTATATCAAAATATTTTGATATAGATATCCTCGCTTTTTGTCGGCACTGTAGCTAATTGTTTGTAGGTAAGGGACAATACCAGCGTTCGTTAATTACCATTTTCGACCAAGCTGCCCTGCGAGCCGTCGCGAAAGACCGACACCGAGTCATGGCAAAGTAGGAGTGTTGAATGACCGACGCTGTATCTCGTCGAGATTGCGCTAATGCCATCCGCGTCCTGAGCATGGATGCTGTGCAGAAAGCTGAATCTGGCCATCCCGGAGCACCTATGGGAATGGCCGACATTGCCGAAGTGCTGTGGCGTGATTTTCTTCGCCATAACCCCGGGAACCCTCAATGGTTCAACCGGGATCGTTTCGTGTTGTCTAACGGTCACGGCTCCATGCTCATATATTCCCTTCTGCACTTAAACGGCTATGACCTGCCTATGTCGGAGTTGAAAAAATTCCGTCAGTTGCACTCAGCTACGCCGGGGCATCCAGAGTACGGTGAAACACCGGGTGTAGAGACTACCACTGGGCCGCTTGGTCAAGGTTTAGCCAATGCGGTCGGCATGGCCGTTGCGGAGAAAACTCTGGCGGCACAATTCAACCGTAACGGGCATGAGATCATTGATCATCACACCTATGTCTTTGCCGGAGACGGCTGTCTGATGGAAGGAATCTCTCATGAGGTGTGCTCATTAGCCGGCACCTTGAAGCTGGGAAAACTCATAGTGCTGTACGACGACAACGGTATCTCCATCGATGGTGAAGTGGCAGAGTGGTTCTCCGATGACACGGCCAAGCGCTTTGAATCCTATGGCTGGCAGGTGCTCTCAGCGGATGGCCACGATTCGGCTTCTGTTGCCATCGCCCTCAAGGCGGCGCAGGCAGCAGCGGACAAGCCCTCCCTGATCATCTGCAAAACCGTGATTGGCTTCGGCTCCCCGAACAAAGGCGGTACTGCTGCGACCCACGGAGCACCATTGGGAAAGCAAGAAGTTGCTGCAGTGCGAGATGAGTTGGGTTGGCCCCATGCACCGTTTGTTGTACCAGAAGATATCAAGGCGGCCTGGGACGCCACCGAAAAAGGCTTTGCCGCAGAGTCTGCCTGGAAAGAACAGTTGCTGGCTTATGAGGAGGAATACCCCGAGCTGGCACTGGAACTCGTGCGTCGACTCAAAGGTGAGCTGCCTGGAGAATTCAGTTCCAAGGCGGATGAGTATATACGGCAGTGTCAGCGGGCCGAGGACAATATCGCAAGCCGCAAAGCATCCCAGAATTGCATTGAAGCCTTTGGCGCCCTGTTGCCTGAACTGATCGGTGGCAGTGCGGACCTCACCGGCTCCAATTTGACCACCTGGTCTGGTAGTACTCCCGTCACCCGGGACGCCGGCGGTAACTATATTTACTACGGCGTTCGAGAATTCGGAATGACCGCTATGGCGTCTGGCATTGCCCTGCACGGCGGGTTCATCCCTTACACCGCCACATTCTTGATTTTCATGGAGTACGCTCGCAATGCGGTGCGCATGGCGGCGCTGATGAAGCAGCACAGTATTCTGGTGTACACCCACGACTCCATCGGTCAGGGTGAGGATGGCCCCACGCATCAGCCGATCGAACAGCTCACCGCGTTGAGGGCGACACCTAATATGTCCGTCTGGCGACCCTGTGACAACGTTGAGTCCGCGGTCGCGTGGAAGGTATCACTTGAACGCAAAAGTGGACCGTCGGCGCTAGTGTTTTCCCGCCAGGGGGTCCCCCATCAGGCTCGAAACGCTGACCAACTTGCCAGCATCAGCCGAGGCGCCTATATACTGAAGGATTGCGAAGGTGTGCCAGAGGTGATTGTGATTGCGACCGGCTCCGAGGTACAAATCTGTATTGATGCGGTGCTCAGGCTTCAGGCTGGGGGGGTTGCGGCGCGGCTGGTCTCGATGCCTTGCGCTGATGTTTTTGAGGCGCAGGACCAAGACTATCGAGATACTGTTCTGCCGCCATCGGTGCGAAAGCGCGTTGCGGTGGAAGCGGCCGCGGTTGACTATTGGCACAAGTGGGTCGGCATGGATGGTCAGATCATAGGCATGCGAAGCTTCGGCGCTTCAGCACCGGGCGGCGTGCTGATGGGGCATTTTGGCTTCACTGCTGACGCGGTCGTCGCGGCGGCCGAAGCCTGAGAATTTTCTAGTCGCTTTCGAGTGTAACTGTCCGCATGGCTTATCGACTTGCAATAAACGGTTTCGGCCGCATCGGGCGTTCAATATTGCGCGCGTTGTACGAATCTACCGATTACCCGTGCCTTCAGATCGTCGGGATCAACGACATTGCCGGCATTGAAACGTTGGCGCATCTTACGCGTTATGATAGTACTCACGGGCGCTTTCTGGGGACGGTTGAAGTGGAGCCAGACAGCGGCGGTCTGCTGATCAACGCCGATAGAATTGCAGTGAGTCAGACCAGCGATTTGTGTGCCCTTCCGTGGCAGGATCTGGAAGTCGATTTGGTTTTGGAGTGCAGCGGGGCTTTTACCGACCGGGTTCAGGCAGAATGCCACCTGCAATGTGGCGCGCGCCGGGTGCTGTTCTCCCAGCCCGCTGAAAGTGATGTCGATGCTACCCTGGTTTATGGAATAAACCATGAATTACTTTCCGCTGAGCACAGCATCGTCTCAAACGCTTCTTGCACCACCAATTGCATCGTGCCAGTCCTTCAGGCGCTGGATGAATCTTTTGGCTTGCTCTCCGGGGTGATCACGACCATCCATTCCGCTATGAACGACCAACCGGTCATTGACAGCTATCACAACTCCGATCTGCGAAAGACCCGTAGTGCCATGCAGTCCATTATTCCGGTAAACACTGAGTTGGCAAGGGGAATCGAAAGAATCCTGCCGCACCTGCAAGGTTTGATAGAAGCGCAAGCGATACGCGTGCCAACTGTAAATGTTTCGGCTATGGACCTCACTGTCACCATAAAGCGCAGCTCCACCGCGGAGCAGGTCAACGATGCGCTGCGAGATTTTAGCAAACAGCTGCCGCCCAATGTTCTCGGGGTGAGCGATGAGTTGCTCGCTTCCTGTGACTATAACCACGACCCACGCTCAGCGGTAGTTGACTCTAATCAGACCCGGGTAGCATCAAACAATCTGGTGAAGCTGTTGGTTTGGTTTGACAATGAGTGGGCGTATGCAAATCGGATGCTGGATGTCGCTCAGCTCATGAGCCGCCAGTAACCCCCAGATGTTTATGAGAGTCGTGGTGCCGAGGTTGAGATCAGCCCTTTTGTCACGGATTAATTGAACTGCGAGGTTTAACCATGTCTTTTCTGCGCATGAACGAACTGGACTTGACCGAAAAGCGGGTGGTGATTCGCGAGGATCTCAACGTGCCACTGACGGCAGGTGAAGTCAGTAACGACGGCCGGATTCGGGCGGCGCTGCCAACCCTGGAGCTTGCCTTGGAATCAGCGGCGCAGGTTATCGTAATGTCTCATCTGGGCCGTCCAAGGGAGGGGTTAGCTGTGGCAGAGCAGGCTGACTTCTCGCTCGCTCCCGTTGCAAGGCACCTCGGTCAGCTGCTAAATCGGGAGATCCCTGTGATCTCAGGTTATCTTGAAGACCCGGCCGCCGTTGGTTCGGAGCGTCTCGTCATGCTGGAAAACGTACGAATCAATAAGGGCGAACAGTCGAATGATTCTGAACTCGCCAAGGCATACGCCAAACTTTGCGACGTTTTCGTGATGGATGCCTTTGGTACTGCCCATCGCGCTCAGGCCAGCACCCACGGTTTGGCTGAATTTGCCGATATTTCCTGTGCCGGTCCCCTGCTAGCTGGAGAACTCGATGCACTGCAGCGCGCTCTTGCCAGACCCAAGCGCCCTATGATCGCCGTTGTTGGTGGCGCCAAAGTCTCCAGCAAGCTTGAGGTACTTAACAATCTGGCATGCTCTGTCGATCATCTTATTGTTGGCGGTGGCATTGCGAACACTTTCCTGCTGGCGCAGGGCGTCAACATTGGCCGATCTCTGTGTGAACCCAATTTGGTGGGCACCGCGACCGCGTTGTTGGAGCGTACCCATATTCCGCTGCCGTCTGACGTTGTTGTGGCCAAGACTTTTAGTGCGGACGCCGACGCGACGGTCAAATTGGTGGCTGAAATTGCCGACGATGATCTTATAATGGATATAGGTCCTGAGTCAGCTGAGTCGCTTGCCGCGTTGATTGGTGATTCTTCCACCCTCCTCTGGAATGGGCCGGTGGGCGTCTTTGAATTTGATCGCTTTGCGGCGGGCACTCGCCGTCTGGCGCAGGCTATTGCGGAAAGCGAGGGGTTTTCATTGGCTGGTGGTGGCGAAACAATTGCCGCGATCGACAAGTTTGGGATCACTGATTCGATGTCCTATATCTCGACAGGCGGCGGCGCGTTTCTGGAATATGTTCAGGGAATCGATCTGCCGGCAGTGGCGATGCTAAAACGCCGACGAGAAAAGTAACCCACAAGCTGGCAGCAATGGGTTAGAACGACTTGAAGGTGTATAAGAGAAGAACGGATTAACTATTGTCAATTCGAGGCAACTTGGAAATAATCTCGGTCACATGGATGCTTTGTAAGACATCACTACCACGCTGGTTTCCGACGCTAGGTAACCCTTGAGACCACCAGCAAGACCCAGGGTGTCATCTGCGGATCAACCTCGTAGTCATGGGAAAACACGAGACGAATTATCATTGCACTTGTCAGCTTGAGACAGAACCTTGATCGCACTGCTGGCAACGACTGCAGCGTTCCTGCCTCAAACGCAAGCAAACTCGAGCAGGTTCGTACTATCGTGGAGGTCGCTGATGAAGTGAATAGTCCATTGCTCCCGCAAGCGTTAGGCGCCGCGTGCCAGTTCGTCAGGTCCGATATGCCCAGGCATTTGATTCAGGCGTATATTGATAGGTTACCCAATATTCCCATCGTGATGCATCAGGACCATCGGGTGTCGCTCAGAGCGTGTTTGCGCCCCATCCAGCTGGACTCCTCAGTGGTAAAAGCCCCTGCAGCCAAGAAGAGGTTTCCGAACGATACCAGAGCGCCGTTGGAAGCGGGCGATCTGCTCCAATAGATTTCAGGCATGTTTTCACTTCAAGATGTCGAGCGACTCAGGAAACAGCTGGCACCTTTCGATCTTTTTGGGGGAGAAACTGATCAGACTGCGATACTTACCGCTTATCGCAGCCATTACTGCATTGACCCCGGCAACCTAGGTTTTTTATGCAGTCATCGTATCGGCACATTTCGCAGCGGTGCCTACACCTTGGTTGCACAGCACTTTCAGCTTCATGAGGGAGAGGTCGGCACTACTTTTCTGCTTCATGGCTATTATGATCACGCCGGTCTGTACGGGCACCTGATTCGTCAATGTCTCGCGTTGGGCTACTCTGTGGTCATCATGGACTTGCCGGGACACGGGCTTTCGTCAGGCAAGCGGGCCAGCATTGAATCTTTCGAGGCATATGCAGAGGCGCTGGACTGCGTACTAAAGTTTGCTTTTGAACTGCCCCGGCCATGGGTTTGTATCGGTCAAAGCACCGGCTGCGCGGTGATCATGGACAGTCTGCTCAATCGAGGGTTGGATAAGCGATTCAGGCTTGCGCAGTACGTTTTGCTGTGTCCGCTGATTTATCCAGTTGGCTGGTCTCTAAGCCGCCATGTATTCTGGCTGACCCGGTCATTTCTGCCAGGCATTAGGCGCAGCTTTTCCCGTAACAGCCATGACGACGGCTTTTTGCACTTTCTCAGAAAAAGGGACTGTTTGCAGGCTTGGACACTGCCCACGGCCTGGGTCGCGGCGATGGTTGATTATCAGCAGCGCTTTACTCGAGCAGCCTTGTCTGAGGTGCCGGTCCAGATCATCCAGGGCACGAGTGACGGGACCGTTGACTGGCGAAAAAATTTGCCATT
>DORE01000222.1 GCA_003514305.1 Gammaproteobacteria bacterium
GAAAAATAGAATGGCGCGCTACATGAGGGTCGGCAACGATTACTTCATTAAACAGCCAGATGGTCGTTTATTGGTCAGAATCAGATCCTGCGGTTTCAGTCCTCTTGAGTCCTTGCAAGTGTAGGTTTTCGTACAAAAGCGCTAACCTGCCATTTTCCTTGTGGAAGAACCTCCAAATTTGACAAGTTTGACCATAATTATAGCGAACCTTGGAGCTGTTTAAATTGCCCCTGGATCACCGCCTTTTCCTGAAGAATTGCTTTGTTCTCGTCGGTCAGATACGTCACTTTATCCTGTGTGGTTTTCAATTCGGTTTTGGTGGCCTCCAAAGCCTGTGATAACACGGCCACTTCCTTATCGACTTCTGCTTTCTGAACAGTGAGAGCAGATATTTTTTCTGCCAATTGCTCATTTTTATGCTGGTTTTTCCGGTTCTTCGTCATGGCGTCTTCAAGGTCGCGTTTCAGCTTCTGGATATCATCTACCTTTCCGTTTAGGTCCCTGTTTAGCGTTGCATTGGCCTGTTCAAGTTTATCGGCATTGTTTTCTAACTGCGCATTGGCATCCAACAGCTCGGACGATCTTGACTCGGCCTGGGTGAGCCGGTGTTGCAGATCCAGGATCTGGTCTTTCAATCCCTGGTTAACCGAACGAAATTGTTCGCGCTCCTGTTGACGATCTTCGGCTGTTCGCTGCTGGTAATGCTCGAAATGGTCACGGATATCCCGGTTTTCCTGCTTGAGTTCCGTGACGGTTTCTTTCAAATCGGCGGTCCGGGCAATAGCCTCGTCCCGTTGCATCTCTGCCTTGGTCAGGTTGATGCGTGTATCTTCCAGAGCCTGAGTTTTCTGGTCTACTTCGTTGGTAAGTTGCCCGATCTGGATTTCTAAATCTTTCTGGCGGGCAGTGAGCTGCGTAATCGCGTTGCTGGCGTCGTCGAGCTTTTTCCGGAGATCTTCATTCAGCCCTTTGAACTCCTGTCGGGCCTGCTCGATGCGGTGGTCGGCCATCTGCTGCACTCGTTCGTGGAGAGATTTCACGACCTCCACCAAGTCGCTCGGGAGTCCATTGGTATCGGCCGCGTCCCCGTTATCGGAACGCCAGCGCTTGAGTAGTGGCGCGATCGTGCTTTTGCTGCCGGTGCCCAAATGTTCTCGAACCCGATCCACCGTTGGCTCCTGGCCTTGAGCTTTGATGGCTTCGGCGGCTTTGGCGACATCGTGATATGTGACTCCGGCGCGGGCCATAGGAATTTCCTTTCAGATTATTTAATACCGTATTACGTAACACGTAATATAACATAATTATATAGCTTTTAAAGACGATTTGAATTTATAATATTAACCTACGATAATGCTCATTATCGTAGGTTAATGGATTGAGCCATAAATTTTCGACTTGTAACACCGGTACATAGCCGCCTTTTGGGTGACATCGAAGGAAATCCTATTCATGAACAACAAACCACCAAAACAGGCTAACGACTTGTCATTACGTAATGAGGATTCGACCCTGGTTGAACGCCAGGAATCCGAGTCATTGCGGCAATACCTCCAGGCAGCGACGTCCGACAACACGCGTAAAGCCTACCGTTCGGCCATTCGGCAATTTGAAAAATGGGGTGGTCGCCTGCCCACAGACCGGGATACTGTCGTCCGGTACCTGCTGGGCAGAGCCGAATCGCTCAACACCCGGACCCTGGATCTGCACCTGACCGCCATTAGCCAATGGCACCATTACCAAGGACTCATTGATCCGATAAGTGATCCGTTGGTCCGCAAAACCATGGAAGGCATCCGTCGCACTCATGGTCAGCCCAAGCGCAAAGCCAAGACACTGCGTCTGGAGCACATCGCCGAAATGGTGAATCACATGCGGCAACTCCCAGACAGCAAAAAAAAGCACCGGGACATTGCGCTGGTATTAACCGGCTTTTTTGGGGCTTTCCGCCGCAGCGAACTGGTTGCGATTCAAACCAGTGATGTGAATTGGGAGCCGGAAGGTCTGATCATTCGGTTGCCTCGCTCCAAAACCGATCAGCAATCAACGGGGTTGGTTCGTGCTTTACCTTTTGGGGCTGAAAGTTGTTGTCCGGCTACAGCGATCGAAGCATGGATTAGAGTAGCTGGTATCAATGAGGGCCCCCTCTTCAGGCCCATCAACCGCTGGGACCATGTTCAGGAAAGAGCGCTGAATCCAGGGGCGGTAAACGATCTTCTCAAAACCTTGGGCAAGGCCTGCCAGTTCGATTTTGCACCCGACTTAAGCAGTCATAGTTTTCGTCGCGGCCTCTCTACCTCGGCGGCACGGGAGCGCGTGGACTTTGAACTGATTAAAAAGCAAGGAGGCTGGAAAAGTGATGCTACCGTTTGGGAGTACATTGAGGAAGGACAGCAGTTCAATAATAACGCATCAATCATTCTGATGGAAAAAATGAGCTTGTTGCTGAACGCTGAATCCCTAAAAAAGGGAAAGTAAATCCGCAGGATCGAAATCATCTCGGCGCAAACATGATAATGCCCATCCCTAACAAGGTGATGGCCACGCCTACAAAATCCCACAGATGCGGGCGAATCCCATCCACACCCCACAACCACAGTATGGCCACCGAAACATAGACGCCGCCATAGGCCGCATAAACCCGGCCCGCTGCGGTTGGATGAAGAGACAGTAGCCAGGCAAACAGCGCTAGGCTGAACGCTGCCGGCAGCAAAACCCATGCGGATGCCGACTTCTTCAGCCAGAGGTATGGAAGATAACAGCCAACTATTTCCGCAATAGCGGTGATGATGAACAAACCGAGCGTGGAAAGTATGGACATACGAAGTTCTCTTGTTAGTGCTGATCCGTTTGGCTGGGCACGGGTTGATCCCGGCAAGCTTCTTCGGTCAGCTCGATTTCAATTGTGGTGTGAGCCAGCGGGTATTGTTCGAGCGCCATAGCAATGGATTGTTTGATGGCGCAGTATTCGTCAGGACCAAAAACTCCCTCGTGATCCACTACGATATGGGCCGTCAGTACATGCTGTTCACCATCCAGGGACCAGAGGTGCTGGTGATGAATTCCGCTGATGCCATCAATGCCAATTAGTGTTCGCCGGATCTCCTCGTGAAGCGCCTTATCTGGAACA
>DORE01000080.1:0-3144 GCA_003514305.1 Gammaproteobacteria bacterium
GAGCGGAATCCATGGGCGAAAATAATGCGCAGATTTTGGATGTAGTGATTGTTGGCGCGGGTATCTCCGGGATTAGCGCTGCCTGCTATATGCAAATGCAGTGTTCCGAAAAGCGCTATCGCATTATCGAATCTAGAGAAAGAGTCGGGGGGACTTGGGATCTCTTTCGTTACCCAGGCATACGCTCCGACAGTGATATGTACACCTTCGGCTTTAAATTTAAGCCTTGGACCCGGGCAAAGGCGATTTCTGATGGCCCGTCAATCCTGCAGTATCTAAATGAAACGATCGATGAGTACAAAGTAAGGGACAAAATCGATTTCGGCAGACGCGTGATTTCTGCCCGATGGCTCAGCGCTGAGTCTGTCTGGGTAACTTTGACAAGGGACGATAACGGAAATGAAACAAAGTATCGCTCGCGTCTGCTGTTTATGTGCAGTGGTTATTACCGTTATTCAGAAGGCTATACGCCGGAATTCCCAGGGCTTGAAGATTTCGCTGGTACGGTAGTTCATCCCCAGTTGTGGCCTGAAGATCTGGATTACAGCAATAAGAGGGTTGCCGTTATCGGGAGCGGAGCTACCGCAGTAACCCTTATACCAGCTATGGCTGATAAAGCGTCTCACATAACGATGGTGCAGCGGTCACCGACTTATATAATTTCTATGCCCGCAAAAGACCGGCTTGCCAATCTTTTAAATCTTTTGTTGCCTGCAAGTTGGGCCTTTGCAATTTCTCGCTGGCGCAACATTCGATTCCAGAACTATTTCTATAAGCAAGCGATTGAGAAACCGGCAAAGACTCGAGCCTATATACTTAAACGACTGCGCAAAGCGCTCAACCCTGAGATAGATGTGGAAAAGCATTTTTCACCAAGCTATGACCCATGGACTCAGCGGCTTTGCCTGGTACCGGACTCGGATCTCTTCCATGCGCTGAATTCCGGAAAAGCAGATGTGGTAACTGGCACTATTTCGCGTATAAATGCTGATAGTATTGAAATGCTTGACGGAGAAATCATAAAGGCCGATGTGTTGGTAACAGCAACCGGCATTCAACTCGAATTACTCGGAGGCGTAGAGTTTTTCATGGATGAGCAGAAGCTGGATTTCAGCCAACGGTTTTTTTACCAGGGTATGATGTTTTCAGGCGTGCCGAATCTGATTCAGACGTTCGGTTACATCAATGCTTCCTGGACGCTGCGAGCTGATCTTAACTCAGAGTTTGTTTGCAACCTGTTAAAGCGAATGGATATGACAGGCGCCAAACAGTGTACGCCACTGCTGCGTGAGTTTGAGCTTGAGATGACCGCTCAAAATTGGGTCGCCGATTTTACGCCAGGCTATTTTGAGCGAGGGAACCATTTGTTCCCAAGACAAGGCTCGCACGCACCCTGGCAAAATACGCAGGACTACCTGTTAGATCTCAAATTGCTTTCCGAGGGCCCGCCGGATGACGGGGTGCTTCACTTTCAAAGCACTGGAGCAGCTGAGGCGGTGAGGCAGTAGCACGAGTTTGGATTCAGGTAGTTTGAACTTTCCAATGACGTCAGAAATTGCCAGTTATGGTAAGACTGGGTTGAGTGCCGCCGTGAGTGCAACGGTATTCTAGCTCTCTGAGTAAGCCTTCCGAACGACGCCCCTCGTATCGCCAACGCTCGCGGCACTGAGAGCCGTCGGTTAGCTGCCTCACATCAAGACGGTAAGTGATGCCACGGCGGTCTCGGATTTCCGCAAAGACGCCATAGAAAGGTTCTCCTACTGTAAATTCAAAATCTCTGATGTCGTACTGAAACATACCGCCATCAAGTCGGTCGAAATACTGGGTCCCCCAATTAAATCGCCATTTTGGGATATCGTGTCGGGTAGTCAATGTGAATCGGCCGCGCTGATAATTTCGAAACCGCCGCCTCCTGCCATCGAACGGGTCGGTGACTTCTGAGTCTTGAACTTCTAGCCTCGAGTTTACCAGCAGGTTTGGACGTCCGATCATCGCCATGCGGATGCTCGCCGTGATGTTAGCTCCGAACTCAACCCCATCGCCCAGATTTCCGTTGACTGAGGCCAGGTTGTTATCTGAGGTCGACGCATCGATCCAGTCGATGACATCCTGGTGGTCGGCGTAGAAAAATTCTGCGCTGACCACGCCGACGTCATTCGGAAGGCGATACTCACTGTTCAGAGTGTAGCGCCACTGAGCTTGCTGACGAAGTTCGGCATTTCCATTCAGTGTGTTGGCATCATTATCCTGCTCGTCATTGGCGGCTACGAAATCGGCGAAACTCAACTGATTTACGATACGTTCGACAGAGCCTCGTATCTGAAACATGGGAGTTATGTTGTAGCGAAGATCAATCTTCGGTTTAATAAAATCAAAGTTTCTTGAATTCAGTGCGTCGCCAGTCTGGACGATTTCCGAGGTTTCAAATAAAAGCGTCGATTCCAGAGTCAGTTTCGGATTGATTATCCAATTGTGGATCGCGAATGGCTCGTAGCGAATCTCTTCGACTTGGGAGTTGGCTAGACCAAGGTTAACAGGCACCAGTCCTCCGAGCGCGGCCGATGGTGTGCCAGGCGCATGGAGCAAGCCGAGCGCAAGTGCTGAATCGAGAGTAGTCTGCGCACGTTCGCCGCCTATCTCAAGGCTCTGATTCTGCAAAAAATCGAAAGTATAAGAACTACGGATGATGAGCTCTTCGGTAATCGAGCGGGACTTCAGAGTCAGATTGAGTTCTTCGGTTTCATTTCCAAAGCGCTGAAAACGTCTACGAATCCGCAGGTTGTCATCCTGATTGGCTATGCCGAGCAACTTAAAGCGTGCGCCATTGCTAAATGTGTATTCATAGTCAAACCCACTCTCCCAGTTATTTCTCGGGTTCGGATTGGTTTCGCGCTCTACTAAACGAGAAACTGTGGCGCTACGAAGATTGGTTGTAATGCGGTTAATGTCTGTTGGTGCATCTCGTTCGGCAAATAGACCATTCAGTTGCAGTGTGCTTTTGCTATTAATTGTATAGGCTAGATTAAAACTGAATTCATTGTTACCGCCATCGACGGTGACTTCCTCGATTACTGTATCGTTAGGGGAGAAATCGCCCAGAATGCTGCTCTCGTTATTCAGACTGTTGCGGTAACGCGGCTGACT
>DORE01000080.1:3570-7063 GCA_003514305.1 Gammaproteobacteria bacterium
CCCTGATACGAAAAGCTGGTTGATGAAAGCTCCTCGAGTAGAACCACGTTAATGATTTGCCCGCTGCCTCTGACATCCAGATCTCCAGAGGTGGCTCTGATAATTTGGATTTCTTGCACCTGCGAAGAGGCGATACGCTGAAGCATTTGTTGTGTTGAATTATTTTTTCCCGCGTTTCGTTTGCCGTTGATCAGAATTTCGGTAGACCCTGCTCCGCTTCCAAGCCCTCGCCCGCCGCGAGATGGGCTGCCGGAGAAGTTGCCCGGGCTGAACCCGCTACCTCCACTGCCGCGCCCGTTAGTATCTTGGCCTGGGATTCTTGCTAGCATGTCTCCTGCAGTGATGGGCTGCCATTCAGCGAAGTAAGAAGCCGTGTAGACTACGGTAGAGCCATCTGCCGCTGCGTCTTGAGCGCTGGCAATTTCAGGCGCGGGAAAGCCGAGCATTAACATGCTCGCCATAGTGAGCTGCCGTGCTACGCGGTGCTGAACGATACATATCATCAGTCGACTCAAGTCTGATCGTGGTACATTGGGTTTCAGGTCATAAAAACCTTTGGAACGCAAAATGAGCGGAGTGTACTGGTAATGTTGTTAGATTCCTTGTGTCTGTTACAAACTGACAAGATTAGAGTGATTTTTGCGAAGTCGGATCTCTATGCCCTACCAAATGTGCTGCTGGCACTTGGAGGAAGCAGAAGAGGTGACAGAGGCAGGATCTGAACCTCTTTATTTTTTGGTAATTGCCAGACACTGACGCTATGATGGAATTAGCAATCCAGACAGCCCTCAAGTGCAATCGCAGTATCATGGGCGCTCTGACGCACATCGGTTTGGTCGATAGGGGAGGATAAGAATGAAAACAACACGTCGCGGCTTTTTTAAAACCGCCGGTCTTGGCACTGCAGCTGGACTCATTGGCGGCACTACTCTGTTTAATCCGGGCGTACTTGCGCAGACACGCCACGATCGCAGTGCGGGCTTTTTTGACAATGGTATTATCCAGCTCAGTCAGAACGAGAGCGGCAGGGGGCCTGGCCCCCGCGTTCTGGAAGCCATAAGAGCGCACACGTCCAAGCGGGTAGGACGAGGGTATTCACCGGATTATGTCCCGGAACTTCAGGATGCGATTGCTTCTCGTTTTAACATCGATCGCGACAACGTCATCCTGGCATCTGGATCAACCTGGTTATTACAGGGGTCAGTGCATGCTTTCGTGAGCGAGGACAAGCCCTTGGTCACGGCCGGCCCCACGTTTTCTACTAGTGAAGCAACGGCGAGGGGAGCTGGCCTTCCTGTTAGGCTGATTCCACTGAATTCCGAGGCTAAACTCAATTTGCCGGAAATGGTCAAAGTCTCAAGGGGAGCTGGCCTGGTATATTTGTGCAACCCAAATAATCCGTCTGGGACAGTTCATGGTCCGGAAGTTATCGAATTAGCGGTTAGAGCTATCCTCAAAGATTCTCCCGATACCTACATTCATTTGGATGAGGCCTACATTGATTACGGCGATCCAGAAAAAATTCAAACGGGTCTGGCGCTCACGCAAGAGTTTAAGAACGTCTTTATCACTCGCTCATTTTCCAAGGCCCATGCTTTGGCTGGCATGCGTATCGGTTACGCCATGGGGCATAGAGATACTCTGAACGCCATCCGCAATTCCTGGGGCATGGGGGATGTCAGCATGCTTGGCGCCATTGCTGCGCTAACGGCATTCGAGGATCGCGAGCACATTGAGTGGGAGCGGGAAGAAAACAACAGGGTCAAGGCTTTTACTGTCGGCGCTCTAAACGATTTAGGCTATGACATTCCTGAGTCTCATACCAATCATCTGTTTGTCGACTTGCGTGCACCTGCCCGCGGATTTCGCGATGCTTGCATGGAGCGGAAAGTTGCTGTGGGCAGAGATTTTCCACCTTGGGAAAATACCCACTGTCGTATCTCTTTGGGCAGCATGGAAGAGATGGAAGTCGCGGTAAGAGTATTTCGTGAGGTGCTTGGTTAGTTTTTACCGGCATTGACAGCTGCTGGTGACTGTCGGGCCTAGTAGCTATAGGTCGGGACTTTCGCTGTAGTCAAATCGGCTGCTTGCTAAACTGGAGAATAGAGATTTCAAAGTGATGTATCCAAGACACTCAAAACGCTTCGTGTCGGGCCTTATTCTCACTGGAGCGATTCTTCTGTCTGGCGCGCTGGCTGCTCAGAATAAATATCAGATGCCAAGGACGGAGTGGGGGCAGCCCGATCTCCAAGGTGTCTGGAACTTTTCCTCCAACGTTCCCATGCAGCGCCCAGCAGAATATGGTTTCCGTCAGTTTCTTACGGCGGAAGAAATTGAGCAAGTACAAGCTCGTCGTGCCGCCGCCGATGCAAATTCTGACTCGGCGCTTGCTATAGAAGGTGTCGACGAATCCTACAACGACTTCTGGATTGAGAACGCCGGGATAGGAGAGCTTGTGCGCACCTCGCACATTGTTTTTCCTGAGAACGGTCGACTGCCCAGTCTGGTGACTGGCGCGATTTCTCAGCAGGGGGTCTACGGTGGATCAACCACGGGAGAAACTAGGCCTGTGCGCATCGCGGCAGGCGGTATTGGAACAGATGGCCCAGAAGATCGCGGTTTGTCGGAGCGCTGTATCATTGGGTTCAACGCTGGGCCGCCATTTGTACCTAGTCTCTACAACAACAATGTGCAGATCTTTCAGTCAAAAGATACGGTGGTGCTGATGACAGAGATGATCCATGACGCGCGCGTCGTGCCTCTTTATGAATCGGCTGATGACTGGTCACCGCTTAGCGGTGACGTGCGTTTGTGGACGGGTGATTCAAAAGGGTTTTGGGAGCAAGATACTTTGGTGGTGGTAACGGGCAATTTTAATGGACTGTCAGCAAGCTTTGGCCAGGCGGGGACATCGGCACAGAAAGTTCTCACAGAGCGCTTTACCCGGGTAGATGATGTTACCGTGGACTATGAGTTCACTCTTGAAGACCCGGCAACCTTTAGCGATCGCGTCACAGGCATCGTGCCGATGACTAAGGTTGGGGGGTTGCTCTATGAGTATGCATGCCATGAAGGCAACTACGGAATGGTAAATATCCTCCGCGGTGCCAGAGTGCAGGAGCGGATTGATTCTTCTGGCTCGTAGCACTCCCGTTAGGAATTCTCTTAAATCAGTTGCACTCAGTCTGAATGAGGAATATGCTCTTTCACATCATTGTGGTAGATAATATAAAAGCAATAAAAACAGTTAGATAAGAGAGAACGAAGAGGTTATCCCATGAGCAAGAACGCAGGTGTAAATCGAAGATCTTTCATGAAGAATGCCGGCTTCACTGCCTTGGCAAGCGCAACCGGTTCGCTAGCCGTTGGCGTTTCCCAGGCAAACGCTCAAAGTGGTAGCCCAAGTCCTTCTTACCCCCGGCACGCGAACGGCAATTTTGACTTTGACACCGTTTACAACCGCGCAGGTAACAATTGCGCTCGCTGGGATTCA
>DORE01000080.1:7068-7233 GCA_003514305.1 Gammaproteobacteria bacterium
TGCACTCAGTCTGAATGAGGAATACCCTAAACAGTCAAGTGGCGCATATTATAAAGTCAATTAAAACAAGTAGATAAGAGAGAATAAAGAGGTTATCCCATGAGCAAGAACGCAGGTGTAAATCGAAGATCTTTCATGAAGAATGCCGGCTTCACTGCCTTGGCC
>DORE01000083.1 GCA_003514305.1 Gammaproteobacteria bacterium
TGGAGCACTATCAACTGGGTAACGAGCTTGGCATCAGTGGTACACCGGCACTGGTTTTTTCTGATGGTCGCTTGGTCCCCGGATACATGGATAGTGAAAGACTGGCCGCCATGCTCGGTCTGAACTGATTCTTCCAGCGCGAGAGAGAGCTTGGCATGCAGTTGGCCTGAGAGCAGTTTCCCTGTGCCGCGGATTTTCCGGTTCGAGGCAGAGTAGTAGTCCTCGTTTCTCGGTCATGCTCCGGAAACCCAGATCTGAACTGCTGCGGATAATGCAGTGGTTTGGACAAAAGATAAGATAGACGAGCATTATCTTGAGTGAAAAAAACAAAGAAATTCTGACGGTAGGCATATGCGGTCTCGGTACAGTGGGTGGTGGCACTCTGTCATTGCTGGAGCAAAATGCCGCATTGATCACGGTGCGTGCTGGGTGTCCAATTAGGGTTGCCCATGTTGCGACGCGGACACCGAAACCGCACTTGTGCGGGCAGGTTGCGCAAACAAGCTTGGATCCGCTCGCAATTACGGCAGATCCTGAGGTTGACGTGGTTGTGGAAACCATGGGTGGCTTCGATGTGGCCTTCGAGGTCATTAAGCGCTCTATAAGCAACGGCAAACACGTGGTGACAGCGAACAAAGCGTTGATTGCGGAGAGAGGCAACGAACTGTTTGCACTGGCGAGCGCCAATGAGGTCACGCTCGCTTTTGAAAGTGCCGTGGGTGGTGGCATTCCTATAATCAAAGCCTTGCGGGAGGGTCTGGCAGCCAACGACATAGAGTGGCTGGCAGGCATTATCAACGGGACAGGAAATTTTATTCTGTCCGAAATGTCAGCCAAGCAGAGTGGGTTTTCGGAGGTGCTTCAGCAAGCGCAGGAGCTGGGCTACGCCGAAGCGGATCCGACGTTCGATGTTGAAGGCATCGATGCGGCCCACAAGCTGACAATCATGAGCGCTATCGCATTTGGGATACCGCTTCAGTTTGAAAGGACCTATACCGAGGGTATAAGCGGAATCTCACCGGCAGACATCAGCTTCGCCGAAGAGTTGGGATATCGGATTAAGCATCTCGGTATTGCCAGGAAAACAGCCCGGGGAGTGGAGATGCGAGTGCACCCTACGCTGGTTTCAAATTCTCGCCTGCTGGCAAATGTCAATGGCGTCGGTAATGCGGTTATGGTCCAGGGAAATTTCGTCGGGTCAACTCTGTATAGCGGCCCCGGGGCTGGTGCAGAAGCAACAGCATCAGCAGTGGTTGCTGATCTGATCGATCTGGCCAGAGACAGAATGGCTGGGGTGACAAATCCTGTTCGCCCAGCGCTGGGCACTACACAGGCGGATTCCTCTCTGGACGTACTGCCGATCGAGCAGATTGAGGTCGGATATTATTTGAAAATCCCGGTGCTGGACAAGCTTGGGGTGATGGCGAAACTTTCTGCGGTATTGCAGGAGCGGGGCATAAGTATTGAGGCCATTATTCAGAAAGAATCTGAAAATTCTGAAACCTTGCCTGTCGTCATTCTTACGCGAGTGGTCCGCGAGTACGAGCTCAATGCCGCGCTGGACGAACTTGCTGGGCTCGACGAAGTCACTGGCCCGGTCACTCGCATTCGGATTGAGCCCTTTGATGGAGAGGCGTAGCCTGCCAATAAAGTGAAATATATCAGTACACGTGGCGGCGGGACGCCGCAGTCATTCGAGCAAGTATTGCTGACCGGTCTGGCCCCAGATGGTGGATTGTATGTCCCCGTTGAATTGCCGTTATTCGGTTCTGAGCAGATCGCTTCTTGGCGTGATCTCAGCTATGTTGATCTGGCCCTTGAAGTCATTTCGCCGTTTGTCGGAGACGCACTGCATCCCGCGGAGCTGAAACGGATTATTATTGAAAGCTATTCGGGTTTTGGTCATCCGGAGGTAGCACCACTCACCGCGCTCCGGGAAAACGAATACCTGCTTGAGCTTTACCACGGCCCAACTCTCGCATTTAAAGACTTTGCGCTACAGGTGCTCGGCCGAATGCTGGATCATGTCCTGACAAAAAACGACCAGCGGGTGGTGATTCTGGGAGCGACGTCCGGAGATACGGGCTCGGCAGCGCTGGAGGGATGTCGTCACTCTGATCGAGTTGATATTTTTATACTTCATCCGCATCAGCGGGTTTCAGAAGTACAGCGCCGACAGATGACAACGGTGCCCGGCGAAAATGTTTTCAATCTCGCGGTCAAAGGAAATTTTGATGACTGCCAGCGCATTGTCAAAGCCGCTTTTTCCGATCAGTCCTTCCTGCCCAATGAGCGTCAGCTGGTTGCTGTCAACTCGATTAACTGGGCTCGTATACTCATGCAGATCGTCTACTACTTCGCGGCGGCGCTCAGGCTGGGTGCGCCGGACAGGCAAGTTTCTTTTTCAGTGCCAACCGGAAATTTCGGAGACATCTATGCCGGCTATCTGGCCAAGCAGATGGGTTTGCCGGTCGACCAACTCGTGGTTGCGACTAATCAAAATGACATCCTACATCGCTTCATTAGCAATAATGACTACACCAAGACACAGTTGAGCAAGACCTATTCGCCCAGTATGGACATTCTGGTTTCAAGTAATTTTGAGCGGTACCTGTTTGACCTGTTCGGGCGCGATCCGGCGCAGCTGACTGAGTTCATGCTCAGCTTTGGCGAAGAGCGTCTGGGCGTCAGTGAGGCTCAGTGGCAAACTGTCAAAGAAAGTTTTGACAGTGCCAGCGTCAGTGATGAGACGACCTGTCGGATCATCAGCGAGACTGCTGCTGAGCTGGATAAGCTGCTGGATCCCCACACGGCAATAGGCGTGGAATCCGGACGTTTGACCTGGAAAAACCAGCAGGTGCCCATGATTACTCTGGCGACAGCACATCCCGCAAAATTCAGTGAAGCAATTTCGGTTGCCGGGCTCGATCTGCCGGAACTGCCTTCTCACCTTAACGACTTGTTTGAACGGGAAGAGCGGTATTCGGTTATCGCCAATGACCTCGAAGAAGTCTCCGCCTTTATCAATGCAACGCTCGGCCAACAAGCTTAAATGAGACCATGACTCGTTTGCAGCGGCGTAATCCCGATGAAGGCTTAATACTTCCCGCAGAGATGCATCCCTTGCTGCAGCGGGTCTACCGCCAGCGCAGCCTAACAGGTGAGCAGGAGCTGGATTTGGCACTAGCGAATTTGATCCCTCCTCATAAAATGCTCGGAATGGCCGCAGCCGTCGATTTGTTGATTGATGCGCTTGACCATCAGCGTAGGGTGCTGATTGTATCCGACTTCGATGCAGATGGAGCAACTAGCTGTGCGCTCGCGATTTGCGCATTGCAGGAATTTGGCTTTCGGCATGTTGAATACATTGTTCCTAACCGATTCGATTTCGGCTACGGATTAACGCCTAAAATTGTTGATGAGCTGGCTAAGGAAAAAGAGCCGGATCTAATTATTACGGTAGACAATGGGATTTCGAGTGTTGCTGGAGTGAAGGCGGCCAAACAGATCGACTGTCAGGTTCTGATTACCGATCACCACCTTGCCCCAGAGAAACTACCGGAGGCTGATGCCATTGTGAATCCCAACCAGCAAGGCTGCTTTTTTAAAAGCAAAGCCATTGCCGGTGTGGGCGTTATTTTTTACGTGATGCTGGCGCTTAGGGGCAGAATGCGCGAACTGGGGAGGTTTGGAAGCACTCGGCCCGAACCTAACATGGCTGCGCTGCTTGATCTCATCGCCTTGGGTACGATCGCTGACGTTGTACCGCTAGACCACAACAATAGAATTCTGGTTGCGGAGGGACTGCGCAGGATCAGAGCAGGTAAGGCAAGGCCTGGCATTCACGCTCTACTGCAGGTGGCTGGAAAGAACACGGCAGCGCTCACTGCCTCAGATCTGGCTTTCGGTGTCGGCCCCCGGCTCAACGCGGCTGGTCGCTTGGATGACATGGCTACGGGGATTGAATGCCTGCTGTCCGAGCATGCCGATACGGCTTATAAACTGGCGCTTCAACTGGACGCTATGAACCAGGACAGAAAGCAAATCGAATCAGATATGCGTCAGCAGGCGTTTGAGTCTCTGGCGCAATTTGATGCAAATGAATCAGACTTGCCAAGTGCGTTCTGTTTGTTCGATCAGCGTTGGCATCAGGGTGTGGTAGGCATCCTCGCGTCGCGGATTAAGGAAAAATACCATCGACCGGTGATAGCCTTTGCAATGGTTGAGGAAGGCAAAGAACTTAAAGGCTCGGCTCGGTCTATAGGCGGCTTTCATATCCGCGATGCGCTTGATGCTGTGGCCACCAAAAATCCGGAACTTGTCACTAACTTTGGGGGGCATGCGATGGCCGCCGGTCTGAGCCTCGCGCCTGACAAGTTGGACGCCTTTCGACTAGCGTTTGAAGAAGAGGCGCGTCTCCGGCTGAGTCGATCCCAGCTTAAAGCCGTCATAGAAAGCGATGGCGAAGTTGCTGCCGATGATCTGACGCTGGAAACCGCACAGCTGATTCAGTCTGCAGGGCCCTGGGGGCAAGCATTTCCGGAGCCTCAGTTTGATGGTCATTTTATTCTGCGTGACCAACGCAGGCTGGGTGGCAAGCATCTCAAAATGGTGCTGAGCCCTGAGTGCGAACCGGACAAAATCGTCGACGCTATTGCTTTTAATGTGGCAGACGAGATGTGGCCAGCCTCACAAGCTACCAAGATCGAACTGGTCTACCGCCTCGCAGTTAACGACTTTCGGAATTCTCTGAATTTACAGCTGTTGGTAGAAAACATACTCGGAAGCCAGTAGCCGTGCGCGATAAAATTTAAGCCAGAGCGAGTCCGTTTTCTTACAGCCCGCGTTTTTCTGGATACGTGCACGGTCAACTAAGTCTCATAGTCGAGAGGAGCACTGTAGCAACGGTGCCGCGCGGCCGACAGATTCATGACAGTGGAGAGCGATTTTGGTACCTTTCGTACCGATATAAGGGGTTTCGCGGGTAAGGATTGATTACCCGATTTCAGGATATATTTATGGCTCTTAAAAATACCAAGCTACTGATATTAATCGTTTTTTCTTGCTTTTCGATGGCTGTCAGTGCACAGGTTTACCAAACCGATCAGATCGAGGTTGAGCTGGTCTCGGAGACCGTGAATGTCGTGCCCGGCCAAACTACATGGCTGGCAATCCGTCTAAACCCTATTGAACACTGGCACACCTATTGGAAATTTGGCGGAGACAGTGGCGAAGCGACCCGCGCGGTAGACTGGCAGTTGCCGGCCGGCACGGAAGTGGGGCAGATCCAGTGGCCGATTCCCGAGTGGACTCCTTTTCTCGGCAGTGATCTGGTGACTTTCACCTATGAGCGCGAGGTTTTCCTGCCGATGGCGCTGACCGTGCCTGAAAACTTCGATGCTGACGTATTTCATGCGAGCACGCGTATAGAGTGGCAGGTATGCGATGAGATCTGTATTCCGGGTGAGGCAAACTTTGCAATTTCGCTTCCGGTCGGTTCCATCCTGGAAGCCGATTCTCGCTTGGTGGGGGCGTTCGCCGAGACCCGAAGTTTGCTCCCGACACCTGAGGGTCAGCACGACCTGATCGCTGAATTCAACGATCATGATGGCAAGGTCAATGTCATGATCGCAGGGGGGGAAGCGCTGTTTACCGACGTTGACGAGGCGTGGTTTTTCCCGACCGAGCGTCGCATCATGCGTTACGCGCCTTATCGAGAGGTCATGCTTGATGGCGCCAGGGTTCAGATATCAACCGAACAGCACCGCCGCTACGATTACGCTCGCAACGAGCTTGAGGGATTGCTTTCGGTCAGAGACGAAAGTGGTGCGCTTCGGGCTTTTGAGCTCACCGCCGAGCGCAGTGCCGTTGCCTGGGATCACAGTATTGAAGTCGAGTTACTATCAGAGGTCGCCAACATTGTTCCCGGGGAAACCACATGGCTGGCCCTCAGACTCGAACCGGCTGAGCACTGGCACACCTACTGGAAAATGGGGGGTGACAGCGGGGAGCCTACTACCCTGACGGATTGGCAAGCCCCGGAAGGAACAGAGATTGGCGAGCTGCAATGGCCGGCGCCGCACTGGTTGCCGTTTTATGAGACAGATTTGGTGAACTTTGGCTACGAACAGGAAGTGGTTCTTCCTGTTGCGATCACCCTGCCAACAGATTTTGACGCAGACCAAGTTGAATTGAGCGCGCTGGCATACTGGAATGTGTGCGACCAGATTTGCATTCCCGGTGAGCAGAGACTCAGTGTGAAGCTGCCTGTCGGTGAAGTCGCTGAGCTTGATGCCGAAACCAGAGCCCTGTTTGCCGATTCGCGTGCGCAACTGCCTGACGTTGATCATGACATTCGCTCGATTATTGCCGTGGCAGGCGAGCGGGTCAGCCTTGGATTCGAATCTCCCGACGCATTGTTTGACAGTTACTCAGATGCGTACTTTTTTCCGGATCAGCGCCGGGTAATCAAACCTGGGCCACTGCGTGACGTATCTATGCAGCCCAACTTGCTGCAGATAACCCACCAGCAACCTCGACGCATGCTGCAGGATCTTTCAGAAGTGTTCGGAGTACTCGTGCTGGAAAACAAACTAGGCGAACGCGTGGCATTTGATTTTGTCAATCCGGCCACAGATGCCAGCACGATGTCCGTCATGCCATTCGCCGCTTCTGCTAATAGCGAGTCCGATGGAAATGGAAGTTCCGGGATACTCGTGTTCATGGGATTTGCCTTTATGGGGGGCGTGATTCTCAATTTGATGCCCTGCGTTTTCCCGGTGCTGTCCATCAAGGCGATGAGCTTTGCCAAAAACGTGGGTGAATCCAGTCAGAAGCAGCGTACGGATGGCTTGTTCTATACCCTCGGCGTTGTGGTGGCATTCGTTACCTTGGCATCGGTGCTGATTGCGCTCAGGGCGGGAGGGGAAGCGGTAGGCTGGGCATTTCAGTTCCAACAGCCATGGTTTCTAGCATTCATTGTGTATTTGTTTTTCTTAATGGGACTGAGTTTATCAGGCGTATTTGAAATAGGAGCCAGCCTGATGGGAACTGGCAGTGGTCTTGCCGCTAAAGGTGGAAATCAAGGATCTTTCTTTACCGGTGTGCTTGCTACCACTGTTGCGACGCCCTGCACGGCACCTTTTATGGGGCCGGCAATCGGTTTTGCGCTGACGCAATCCTGGCTGGTGGCCATGACTGTATTTGTCTCACTAGGAATGGGCATGGCCTTCCCGATATTATTGTTGAGTTACTCACCCGCGCTGTTTCGATTTTTACCAAAGCCCGGACCTTGGATGGAGACCTTCAAACAGTTCATGGCCTTCCCACTGTATGCTTCTGCGCTTTTTTTCTTGTGGGTACTCGGCAATCAGGTGGGCGTGATGGGCATGTCGCTGGTCTTGGGTGTGTGCATGATCATGGCACTTGCCGCCTGGCTTTACCAACGCCGTTTCAGTATGGGGCCGCTCATGCGCACACTTAATTACGGTGTGAGCTTCGCCGCTCTTGTCCTCGCGATGTATCTGACCCAGACGCCATTTCTGCAGCCAGTATCGGCGACTTCCGAAGCGGCAGTTACTGAGGATAGCTCAGGGCATGATTATGAAGTCTTCAGCGCACAGCGTCTGGAAGAGCTTCAAGCAGCCGGAAAGCCGGTATTCGTCAACATGACTGCAGCTTGGTGCATTACCTGCCTGGCGAATGAGCAAACCACGCTAAGTACAGAAAGTGTCAGAGTAGAGATGGCTGATCGTGGCATTACTTACATGAAAGGCGACTGGACCAATGAAGATCCGGAAATCACCGCCGTCCTTGACCGGTTCAACAGGCCATCCGTGCCGCTATACATCCTTTATTCTGGACAGCCGGACAATGAGCCGATCATTCTTCCTCAAATTTTGACCCCAGGAATTGTCACTGAAACTTTTGAATCCATCTAGCGTGCTCTGCTTCGTCAGACAACTCAGATGTTAGTGCATCGTCTAGCAGTAAATGCGTTTAAGTCGGCGGCTTAAGTAAAAAAAGGGCTATAAGGAAGTGCACTAGGGCAATCTACTCCGTACAGACCTGAGCTAGGATCACAGAGATGTTGTCTCGGCCGCCGTGGTAATTCGCGGCCTCAACAAGTTTGTGTACTGCAGCCTCCGAGCTGTATGAATACTCTTTTAAAATTTCCCTGATCTGCCAGTCTGCGACCATGTCTGTCAAGCCGTCGGTGCAAATCAGCAGATGGTCTCCTGTTTTAAGGCCTGCTGTGAGGACATCGACTTCGA
>DORE01000126.1 GCA_003514305.1 Gammaproteobacteria bacterium
TAACAGGGCGTCTACTTCTGGGAAAAGTCGAATCAAAAATTGGAAAATTTATAAGATACAGTTGCAAAGGGAACTGAATTAAAGTGCTTTCTCAAGAGTCACGCGCAACTCATATGTAACAAAATTAAAAAAAGTAGTCTGGAAGGAGAATTAGCGAGCCAGCCTGTAAGCCGGGTTCTGTCTAGGACAATTATTCATCTGCAGTCTGCGTCACCGCAAACTTGTAGCGGCCTACCCGAATCCAATGCGAGCAACATCTCAGGATTCCTATTTGGCCTTGCTCCGAGTGGGGTTTACCTTGCCACGAGCTGTTACCAGCCGCGCGGTGCGCTCTTACCGCACCATTTCACCCTTACCTAATCACTCACGCGATTTGGCGGTATATTTTCTGCTGCACTTGCCGTAGGCTCACGCCCCCCAGGTGTTACCTGGCACCCTGCTCTACGGAGCCCGGACTTTCCTCTGCACACACGTCCAAAAACGAGCGTTTTGCAGCAATTGTCCAGCTGACTCACAGGGAGTCTAGAGCCTCACAAGCGCCGACGCAATCCTTGTGATCGAAAAGCTTATTTATCGATCTTGTTCCAGTACTCGTCTGTACAGTTCATTTTTTGACAATCCGAGAAAGGCACTGATGAAAGCAACCGCTTTTTTCATCGACATTTCCTTGCGGAGCTCTGCAACCTGTTCTTCCGCTTTTCGCATCCTAGCTTCTTGCCAAGCAGACTCATGCCCGCCCGCAATCACGACAACAAACTCACCTTTAGAGTGTTTTTCGTCTTCAGCCAACCAAGACAAGGCCGATTTCAACGTTCCACGGTAATGCTGCTCAAATCTTTTCGTTAGCTCTCTCCCCACAAAGACCTGACGGGAACTTTCAAAATGCGATATACAGGCTTGAAGCATTGGCTTGATGCGATGTCGCGCCTCGTAAAAAACCATCGTACGCTGTTCAGTTATCAACGCAGCAAGGCGTTTGTCTCTCGGACCGGCTTTCGCGGGAAGGAAGCCTTCAAAACTGAAGCGATCAGTAGGCAGCCCTGCCACACTCAGTGCAGCCACGAACGCGCTGGGCCCAGGTATCGGTATGACAGCCAAACCACCTCTTCTTGCCGCCGCAACAAGCCCGTAGCCTGGATCAGAGATGAGCGGCGTCCCAGCATCAGAAACCAGCGCGACTGAGTCGCCATTATTAAGCCTCCGAATCAACCGCTGGGCCGCACTTTGGTCTGAGAAGTCATGAAACGCTGACAGACGCGTTGTGATGCCGTAGTGATTAAGTAACTTTTGTGTTTGCCTTGTGTCTTCCGCCGCAATTACCTGGACCGCCTTGAGCACCTCAATCGCTCGCAGGGAAATGTCATTCAAATTACCGATGGGAGTCGAGACTACGAATAGCGTGGACCCCTGAAGCATAGACACTGGCATGATAGAGTTACTAGGAAAATTGCCCGGTTCGCACACTTGTATTACTCTTTTTGGAAATTCCTGACAAAAGAAAGCTAATGTTACCGCGCAGATACCTCATAGCTCCATTGAAAATTCTGATTCTCACAATTCTGGCCTCCTGTAGCACCAGCGATATTTCAGACTCGCTTCCGCTCGCCGATGAGAACGCTGCCCTTACACAAGCGGCAACCCTTATCAGAGAAGCTGAAGCTTCATCCGGAAGGATAGCGGCAAGTTACCTGACACAAGCCGCTAGACTGTTGCTTGCAGAATCCAAGATTGAACGGGCAAATAAGTTGATGGATCGGATAGATCGCCCGTCCGCGCTGCCCCCCGCACTCAAGATTGCTTACGCACAACTGCAAGCCGATTTAGCTATTGCGCGGGATGACAAATCAGCTGCTTTGCGCTGGCTTACAGGGAGTCTTGTGAGTGATCTGAATGCAAACGATCCTGCAGCACCAGAGCTTTATTCGACGCTTGGAGATCTCCATCTAGAGAACAACTCCATAGCCGCCGCCGTTACCGCTTATGCTCTGGCCGCAAAGACGCTGAATCATCCAAAACAGACGCAGAATATTGAAGCGCTCTGGCAATTATTGCTTTCGCTGGAAGCGACTAAACTGCAAAAGCTAGCCGGAGAAGCCAACAGCTATGAATTGCGTGGATGGATAGAGCTTGCACGCGTTTACCTGGCGGGTAATAGCAACATCAGGAGCCAACTCAACGCCATTGAAAGCTGGCGTTCAATTTGGACCAGTCATACTGCGTCTCAGGTCCTACCGTCAGACCTAGCTGCCCTCCAGTCTCTGTGGGATAACCGTCCACGAAAAATTGCTCTCTTGCTTCCGCTGCAGCAAAATGCTGGCATTGCTATTCAGGAAGGATTTTTCAGCGCTTACTACGAATCATTACAGGTCAGTCGAGAAGTCCCCGCCGTGTATGCTTACGATACTTCTTCGCTGATAAACATCGAGCCCATTTACCAGCAAGCTGTTGAGGCAGGCGCAGAGCTAATCATTGGGCCTCTGAGCAAATCAATGGTAAACCAACTGGCGGCAAAGGAAAGCTTACCAGTTCCAACATTAGCTCTGAATTACGCGGACTCAGTAGAAAAATCACCCCATAATCTGTATCAGTTTGGACTAGCGCCTGCTGATGAAATTTCTCAAGTACTCGATCTCGCATGGGCACGAGGGTATCGACGTGCGGCACTTATCGCGCCGGACGCATCTGACTATCGGCGTTTGCGGTCGGCATTCTCAGTAGACTGGCAAAACCGGGGAGGAAGCGTCGTATCTCTTTCCACTTACGGAGAAACCAATGACTACAGTATAGTGATCAAGAATCTTCTGGCAATAGATGCGAGCGAAGAACGCCTGGCGAACCTTAGGAGCCTTTTGCCGCGAAATAATATCGAATTCATACCAAGGCCCAGGCAGGACATAGACTTCATCTTTCTTGTCGCCAATCCTCGTCAAGCGCGCTTGATTAAGCCGACGCTCGCCTTTTATTTTGCCGCCAATATACCGGTATTTGCTTTGCCGTCTGTATTTGATGGCATCCCGGAATCAACCGACAACCGCGATCTAGAGGGCATTTGGTTTGCCGACGCACCGTGGCTATTAGAGGACGGAAGCCTTAAACAAAAAATTAATAACGAACTGCGGAGCGCTCAAGGCTCATCACAGCGACTTCGAGCACTTGGCGTCGACAGTTTTCAGCTTTACCCCCGCCTCACTCAAATGGACACCAAGGACGATGTTGAGATACTCGGCGCGACCGGAATACTGTCGCTCTCTGAGACTAAAAGGATTCACCGTAGTTTGGAGTTCGCGCAGTTTCGAAATGGCACCGTGACACGCGACGGAGTGGTGATCCCTTTTTCTAAATCAGATTGAATTCTAAAAAGTGCGTACTCCAGTGATCGGAAGGAACATTGAGCGACTCTAGGCCAAGCACCTGCATACCCAAGGCCGTTCTCTGCCGAAAATCAGTCCAACGAGTTCGAAGAAATACTCCTTATCATGAAGCAATGCTACACGGAGAGAATATTCATTGCCGTCTAATAACCCAAAACGGACCTATACTGCTCGCCAATTGAAACCATAAATTGCCACAGACAAGCCAGGATTAGTCGGTCAGACGCACACTTAAAAAAACTAACAGGAACCATCAGGTTGATTACTGCCGCGTGGAAGTCATCGGACCGGCTCAAAGTCCGCAGGGACATCAAATCCGATCTATTAGTAAGGCTTTTTGTTAACGTTCTCCACAGCACAGAGCTTATTTCGATCGCTATTTCTTGTAACAGACCACCAATTGTGGCCGATAATATCGGTATCGCCAGATCGATGAATCAGATTGGCATTCACACAGAGTAACGGCATGGATTTACAAGACAGAATGCTTGGCCACTTTCTAGAAAGCATTGAAACGAAACAGAAAGCCGCCGCCGACCTAACGGCAGTGATCCAGATGGCCGGGGAAACCATGGTTAATTGCCTCCTGAGCGATGGCAAAATTATGAGCTGTGGCAACGGCGGGTCTGCCGGAGACGCCCAGCATTTTTCCGCCGAACTGCTAAATCGATTCGAAAAAGAACGGCCGGGCCTGCCCGCAATCGCAATTACAACAGACAGTTCCACCTTAACCGCGATAGCCAATGATTACGACTACAATGAGATCTTTTCTAAACAAGTGAGTGCTTTGGGGCAGAGCCATGATGTTCTTCTTGCTATCTCAACCAGTGGGAATTCGCCAAATATCACCGAAGCTATGAAAGCAGCACACGACAGAGGCATGAAGATCGTCGCGCTAACTGGGCACGATGGCGGAACCATGGCTGATCTAATGTCGCCAAGCGATATTGAGATCCGCGTGCCGTCAGATCGAACAGCTCGCATACAAGAAGTGCACTTAGTAGTGATCCATTGCCTGTGCGATTACATTGATACTAAATTATTTGGAGGAGATGACGCGTGAAGCTAAACTCAGCGCTAATTTTAATAGTTGCGATTACGATACCCTCGTGCACTGCAATATTGACGGAAGCGACAGGGGATCAGGGAATTCAGGAGAAGCCAACGGAACGAACGACTGGAGCAATCATTGAGGATGAGATTATCGAGACTAAAGTTGCCGTTAATATGCGCTCACAAGAGCCCGCTTTCAAACAGTCAAACTTTCATGTCATTAGTCACAATGGTGTTGTTCTTTTGGTCGGGCAGGTTGAAAACGACTTTTTGCGGGCGCAAGCAACGGAAATTGCTAGCCAGGCCAGCTCTAAAATCAAACGCATACACAATGAGTTAGAAATAGCAGGAAATGCTGGATTTTTGTCTCGGAGCAATGACGCATGGATTGCGACCAAGATCAGAACGCTTATGCTCGCCGACGGCGGCGTCCCCTCCAGCCAAGTGAAAGTGATTTCTGAAAACGGCGCAGTATACCTGATGGGCCTGGTCAGTCAGACTGAAGGCGACAGCGCAGCGAGCCTTGCCAGGAATGTTTCTGGCGTCACTAAAGTAGTGAAAGTGTTTGAATATCTGGATTGAATTAATAGTTACTTAACGATACGTAAAGAAGGTTTGAAGCTTCGCCCCTTGTCTGCAGGACTGAGGGTAGTCGTTCCCTCAGCAATTGTGGGCTTTGGTTCCGGTGGTTCGGGCGGAGTGGACTCGGGATCGAATATCATCCCCTGGCCGTTTTCTTTAGCATAAATTCCGCACACTGCAACCATGGGGACACTGACGATTTTGGGGACCCCTCCAAAACGACCCTCAAAGTTCAGACCCCCATTGCCCAAGTGCAGGTCGCTTACCGCAACCGGAGATATGTTAAGGACAATCTGCCCATCACGGACGTGTTCCTGCGGCACCTCAACACCATCTTCAAAGGCATTGACTAAAATATAAGGGGTGCAATTGTTATCAACAATCCATTCGTAGAGAGCTCTTACCACATATGGACGGCTTGAAGTCATTACCATGAACGATCGCTCTTCTAAATCAAAACAAGGATCTCAGGATTAACCCATTTCTTTTTCTTGTTCAGACATGCTAGCCACCACTGAATCACGCTCAAACAAACGATCACGATACGCAAGCAACGGCTTGGTTGCTTTGTTTTTTGGCAACTCAATACCCATAGCAGATAGGCGCCAAAGAATCGGCGTCACTACGCAATCGACGATCGTAAATTCATCGCTCATGAAGTACGGTTTTTCGCCAAAAATGGGCGCAATGGAAATCAGGCTTTCGCGTAACTCCTTTCGTTTTTTCTCGAGCTGAGAAGGCGTGCCGTCGTCGGCCATAAGGCTGTCGACAAGCTCACACCAGTCTTGCCTAATCCGGTAAATCCAGAGTCTACTCTGGGCTCTGGCAACGGGATAAACTGGGAACAGAGGGGGATGAGGGAACCGCTCATCGAGATACTCCATCATAATATCGGCTTCGTATAGAACCAAGTCTCGATCAACCAGTGTCGGAAGATTGTTGTACGGATTCAGTGACGCAAGGTCTTCAGGCTTGTCATCAGGATCAACATCAATAGTCTCTACAGTAACGCCTTTTTCCGCGAGCACTATACGTACTCTGTGGCTGTAG
>DORE01000200.1 GCA_003514305.1 Gammaproteobacteria bacterium
GATCAGGATTACGGGGCAGAGCATTCGGTTTTTGTGCCGTTTTTTGGCAATCTCGCCGCTACAATTACGGCGGGCAGTCGATTTGCTAAATTCAACGATTCTCCCGTCATATTTTTCAGTCATTATCGTCGCCCCGACAACTCTGGATACGACATCTATTTCAGTGAAGTGCTGACCGACTACCCCAGCGGAAACGATGAAGAAGACGGGAGGATCATAAATCGTCTCGTGGAAACAGCAATTCGTCGACAGCCCGACCAGTACCTCTGGTTACATAAGAGGTTCAAAACAACCCCGCCAGGCAAAATAGGCAATCCATACTCAGCATGAACACGACCTGGCAACATTGGGATGTTCGCTATCTCGCGGTTTTCGCGAGCCTTCTGCTTTCCGGTTTTAGTACACTTAACGCCTCGCTTCCAAACGACGATGCCTACACTTACTTGCGGGCGGCTGAGATTTTTCTTGATGATGGCGTAAGCGCGGCCATTTCACACTATACATGGGCTGGCTATCCGATCTTGATTGGCGTAGCGAGTATGTCCGGATTGTCACTTCTTGAGGCGGCATACGCGCTTAATGCTGTTTTCTTTAGCGTGCTGGTTTTTTCATACATCAGTATCGTCCAGCGGATAGATAAAGCACGACTCGTGGCCCAGTTAGGGGCGGCGACCGTGTTGGCTTATCCTGAGCTCAACGAATATCGAGACATGATCATCAGAGACATAGGTTACTGGTCTCTGAGCCTATTCGCCATTTGGCGGTTCATAATATTTAGCAACACACGGAAATTTTCTGAGTTAGTGGCTTTTGTTTTTTCAATGATTGCAGCAGCTCTGTTCAGAGCCGAAGCGCTAGTTTACCTTTTAACGATACCCCTTGTTTTGCTACTAGACACCAAATTTACAGCCTCGCAAAATCGATTAGACGTGTGGAAAGCGCTCGGGTTTTCAGCGACGCTATTAGGACTCGGATTTCTGATTGCGCTCATCGCAGGCATAAATATCCCAGTTATGCTGATGAAGGTAGTCACCGTTTATAAGCCTTTTCTCACAGAATTTTTTGCGCCCAGCGAGGCCATCCTTGCAGCTCAGGCCAAAACAATTTTTGGTGAGCTCGCACAACTTATCTCGCCCGACTACATTTATGCTGCTGTTTTGCTAAGTCTGCCTGCGGTCCTTTTCGCAACCTTGTTTTACACCGTTGGCGGGCCCTATTTCTGGCTACTCTCTTTCGGGGCACTCAAAGGAATGCTGAGATGGAATGTTGAGAAGATCCGACCACTTATTATTGTGGCTCTAATAAATCTTTTAATCACACTCGGATTTCTGTATCTGACTAGATTCCTTACGGGCCGATACGCAATGATGCTCGGCATTATGGTTTCCATGATGGTGCCCATATTATTGAAATATTTTTTGACTAGCCTTCGCGCGTCAAGGGGGACTCTAGCGGTACGCATCCTTTTCATCTTGTTTTTCTCATATTGTATGGTCGATGCCTATGTGAGCTTTGGAAGGTCCAAAGGCTGGCTGGTGGATTCCGCGATCTTTGCCAAAACGAGAACCTCTGAAGACGCTCTGATCCTGACAAACAATCATACAATCGCGTATCTTTCAAAAAGAGTGCCTGAATACGATCAAGTTTTAAGAGAACTCCGTTTAAGCGATGTTTTGAGTATGCCACCTGGCGCTTTAGTTGTGCTTGAGATTATCCCGGAAACCCGACAGCTTGTGACCCAGGAAACGTTTCAAGCACAACTTAAGTTGCTTGCTACTTTTCCGGACAGCGCTGACCCGCGGGCTGCCATATATGAGCGAAAATCATTTCCAGACTAGATTCCGTAATGTCGATTCACCATTTCGGGGTCAGCTCTCTTTTAGTCACTAACACATTCTCCATAATCATATAGTTCAGGTCCGTGCCTAGGAACATATCGAGGGCGTGCTCCGGGGTGCAAACTAAGGCCTCCCCTGGTCGACTTAAACTGGCGTTTAGTAGCACACCATGGCCGGTAAGACCATGAAAAGCACGTAGCAATCGATGGAAATCCGGGTTTGACTGCTTCCTGACGACCTGAACCCGCATTGTGCCATCGCGATGAACGGTCACGGGATACTGCTCTTGCCAGTTTTGGCTGACGGGAGAGGAGAGACACATGAATTCGTCCTGAGACTGCTCTGGCAAAAGCTGCTGCGCAATTGAATCGAGGATACTCGAAGAATACGGACGCCAGTGCTCCCGAAACTTAACTTGCTGGTTAATCGCATCAGTGATCCCCATCTGCAAAGGGTTTGCCAATATACTTCGATTCCCCAGTGCACGGGCTCCAAATTCCATACGGCCCCGAAACCAGGCCACGATTTGCCCATTAGCGAGTAGCTCGGCTGCTGTTTCGTGGGTGTTTGGTAAGACTTCCCAGACCGCTTTATCACGGTGATTCATGCATGCATTGAGACAGTCGTCAGTGGAGAAAGAGGGCCCCAGATACAAATTCTGGAGAGGTTTGAGACTAACGCCTAGTTGAGTGGCGGCAAATGCTGCCGCGCCAATGGCAGTACCGGCGTCACCACAGGCAGGGTGAACCAGTAATTCCTTGACCTGTGGATGTGAATTGAAGCGATGATTCAATTGGATATTCATCGCTCCGGTCCCGGCAAGAGCCAGGCGCCCAGTCTCTGCCAGGACATCACCTAAATAGAAATCAACAATTTGCAAGGCCAGGTCTTCATAAAGTTTTTGAATCGCCGAGGCATAGTGAACATAAGGGTCCTCCAGCAGATGACCTGCCCTTCTAGGGCCCAGCATTTTGACAAGTTTACGGCTGAAGTAATGCCCTCTGGATTTGGCCTTGTAACGACGCATCCCGATAGTAGTGATCAAACGTGTATCTACCGTCAGCTTTCCCCTTTCAAATCTGGCTAATGGGGACAAGTCGTATTTTTCAGAGTCTCCATAAGCTGCCAGACCCATGACTTTGAATTCACCATCTAAAGTTTCGAACCCTAAGTAGTCAGTCAGAGCCGCATAGAGCCCACACAATGAATCTGGGCTGTAGAACTGCTTAATCTTTACGATCTTACCCTTGTGCCCATAGCCCAGAAATATATTTGCGTATTCGCCTTTAGAGTCATTGCAAAAGATGGCAGTCTTTTCATCTCCCCCAGCAAGATGATAAACGCTACTGGCATGTGCCAACTGATGCTCTACTGGCACCAGCTTCGTAGTGAGGTTGGAAATATGCAGTTTTTCAACAAGCGCTCGCAAATCTTTGACGTGCCTTCGGTAGCGACGATTCCCGTTCAGCAGGCTGTCTATACTTCGATCAGGTGCATACCAGTGTCGGTAGGCGTAATGCCAGCGCGCCTTGCTGAACAGAGAAACCGGAGCATAAGGCGTCGCGATATGGGTAACGTCGGAGGCACGCAGTCCAGCGATTTGAAGACACTGCCTGGCTGCCAAAAAGGGCAATTCATTCTTTGCATGCCTTCTTCGAATCAATCGCTCTTCCTCAACCGCTGCAACCACCTCTCCGTCTACGAAAATCGCCGCAGCAGGGTCATGCCCAATGGCCCCGGCCAGGCCAAGCGTCACGTTTCTCATACTCGAGCCTCGGACTTTCTGCTGTTGAATAGCACTTCGATGCAACGGGCCGCGACTGAGGGTAAAGAATAAAGCTCTGGCTGCTTGCCATAAATTAAACCATTTTGACTCCAAGGCGCGCTGTCGAGTTTGAGGAGCATCACTTCGAGCCTTGCGTTGAGCTCGTCCTGCCTGAAGGGGTCTGAACACACTTCGCCTGATTGCGCCCGTTCTACGTGAAAGGCGTAGCCGCAGCTTGCGGTCGTCAGGACGGGTAATCCGGACACAGTTGCCTCTAACAAAACATAGCCTGCGCTTTCCATATAAGCCGGATGCAGTAACAAGTCTGCTCCAACCAAAAAGCGCGGTATGTCATCTCGGCCCGGCAATATTTCGACCTGATTAGTGAGCCCAAGCTTTTTTGCGAGCCGACGATAAGGACCCGCCTTATCCTGCCCAATAAGCACGTAGCGGACACGATCTCGCAGTTCCTCTGGGAGTGCCGCGATGGCACGCATGGCCCTGTCTACCCCTTTAATTTTGAAGCCCGACCCGACTTGGAGAATCAACAGCTGATTTTCAGTGACTTCGAGCTCTTCTCTCAATGCTGATCGATTCCGAGGATCTCGATGCTCAATTCTTCTGTCCTGATCAATCCCGGGCGGTATGTCGCGCAAACGTGGCGCACAGTCAGGGTAGTATTGGAGGTAATTCTTTCTCTGCAGTGGGGATAATACTAACGCTCTCGTAAGGCTCTCCCGACCAAAAACGGCTGCCTCGTAGCGTTGAAAATGCCTGTAGCGAGGGGTAAATGGGTACAAAGGGCCGCGCTGAGTCGCGGCTTTATAGAGAAAACAATCATCAGCAGCAAAGTACATATCAAGGTGCGGCATCTTGTTGAACCCGATGACCAGATCAGGCTGTAAATCATCTATTCTTTTTGAAACCCAATCAGTGTAGCGGCGATACATCGACAATCGACTGAATGCTTTAACTGGCACCAGCTTGACATTAAAGGGAGCTGGCTTTGGACCTTGCCACCGAAGTGCGTAAACTTCTATTTCATAGCCGCGAGAAAGGCAAGCCTCCGCTATTCGGAAGAAATCCCGCTGCTGTCCGCCAAAGGGAAAGTAATGGTATATCAGAAAAAAGAGCCTCATGGCGGCTCGGGCATCCGCAACAATTTTTCAAATTGTGCCCAAACTGTTTCTGGCTGATGAGAAGCCTTCATGTGAATCTGCTGATGGCCAAAGGTGCCACATAAACCAGGGTTTGTTGGGCCATACAAAGAGAGCGTCGGTTTTGAAAGGGCTGCCGCCAAATGCCCCAGGCCTGTGTCGACTGCGATCACACCTGCGGAGCGGTAAATCATGCGAGCAACACCTTTCAGCGGTAATTGCTCCAAGACAGTTATCCGATCATTGCCAGCAGCAATTCGTTGCGCACGCTGCCTTTCTAGCTCGCTTCCCCACGGCAAAAGAACACTAAAGCCGTTTTCCGCGGCTATATGTGCCAGGTGTCTCCAGTAAGTTTCTGGCCAATGCTTAGTCGGCCAGGTTGTCGCGTGAAGAAAAACAAGCTGTTTATTATTAACACTGCTCTCGGCATCGACTAAAGATGTATCTAGCCCATAATTTATTTCATCTCTGTCATAATCATGTTTCAGAGCTCTCGAAAAAAGCTGGCGAATTCGATCAACCGCGTGATCTTCCCAAGGCACTGAATATCTTTTGTTATAAAATAGGGTCGCCAGCGGCTCGCGGATGGTGTGGTTACTCAACCCAATAGTGAGCCCACGCGACATCCAAGAGATTATTCCGCTTTTGATTAATCCCTGGGCGTCGATAACTAGATCATATCGCTCTGTTTGGAGCGTTTTTTTGAATGCACGCACCTCGCGTTTAAAAGCGGTACGCCAGAGGTTGCGCCGCCACCTACGAATAGCAACAGGAATGACCCGATCTACAGCGGGATGCCAGGACGGCACGTCAACGAAATTTTCTTCGACAACCCAATCGAAAGAGAGGCCCCGGTGGGCGCGATGGGCATCAGTCACTGCTGGCAGCGTGTGAATAATATCCCCGAGGGAAGAAACTTTGACAATAAGCACACGCACCGCAATCCAGCCTTATAACATCCTTAATCTCGTTTCTGTTGCTTCCGTCGATACGTTCGCCGCTTCAAGCAGCTCCGCCGCAGCATCTATTGCAAGCTCAGGCCGCAATTCTTTTAAGCAGCGCAGGTGACCAAAGGGGCAAGTACGCTCGAAACACGGCCGGCATTCGACTTCTGTTGATAGTAATTTTACCCTGTCTGCTAAGGGTGGTGTAAAGTCGGGCGTAGTCGAACCGTAAATAACAATGACGGGCTTTTTGAGCGCCGCTGCAATGTGCATGAGGCCGGAATCATTACTGACAACAGCCTCCGTCGCGGCCAGCAAGTCAATCGCTTGGCCCAGGCTAGTCCGGCCGGCCAGATTTCGGCATCTCGCCAGCAAAGATGGTTCAACGTCGGCAAGTATCGACTCAACCATTAATGCGTCTTTCGGTGAACCGAAGAACCAGACTTCCCGACCCTTATCCAGCAGATCATTCACCAGCTCAGCGTAATGTTCTGCTGGCCATTGTTTGGCCGGACCGAACTCGGCGCCTGGACAAATTCCTATGACCCGGCTTCTATTCTGTAGCCCGAATGCTCTAAGCGTTTCAGTTTGCCGCAAGGATTCAACCGTCAACCTAGGTTTGGGGCAGTCTATCGGTGGAGCAGCGTCAGGAGGATAAGCCAGCGCCACGAATCGCTGCACCATAAGAGGATATTTGCACTTGTCTAACTGACGAGTGTCAGTTAACAGCGGCCAGCGTAACTCACCCGACCAGCCCGTTCGTTGCGTAATGCCAGCATGAAATGGTATTAGCGCAGACTTAAATGAATTTGGCAAAACATAAGCGTGATCGAAACTCCGACTAACCAGCTCTTTCCCCAAACGCCATCGCTTTTTGAGGTTTAGCTCGCCGTGAGCAAGGTCCAGCGTAAGAGATTCATTTACCTCTGGCATACGCGCAAGCAGTGGCTGTGTGAACGGGGGGGCTATCACGGTTATCTCCGCGTTCTCATGCTGCTGGAACAATACCTTAAAAAGTGACTGCGCCATGATCATATCTCCGACCCAGGACGGCCCGATAACCAGGATCTTGTGACTTCTCACTGAGCTCATAGGTAGGCGACCAGAAAAGCCTGACCTAACTTTAGGTATGCAGGCTCTATATTAGTATTATTCGTGACCCAATAGTCCCGGTATGTTTTAGGACAGTTGTGGCATGCCCTGCAGACCAGACGGTTTAGCTCGGTACTACTCGAGGAATAGCGCCGTAATGAGGGCCGTTTCAGCGCCTTGCCAAGGCCCTTAGCAGGCCTTATCGGCCATGATGCGGCAAAGCCATTATTCGACTAATTTGACCCACTCGCCAGCCTCCGGGGTGCCACGAGGGTAATAGCCATTTAGCAACCGCAGAGTTTCCTCTGGGTAATTCGCAATTCTGCTCGCTTGGGCAACCACAGAAAAATCGAAAAACTCACTGGCCTGCACATATTTGATCTTCAGTTCGCTGCCGAGAACAGTCTCCCCGTTTTGAATCGCTCGAAACGTTCGGATGCTATCCAACATAGCCTGATCAACAGTGTCAACATCGGCGCCTTGTTCAATCTCACCTCGGAAAACAAATACTCGAGAGCCAAAATAAATCGCAGCTACGCGCTCGGGCCTGCCGGACTCTGTCGTTGTCAGGCCAGTATGGCCAATCAAACGATACTGGTTAAGCGCTTCTGATTTTTGTAAATCTGCGACGCCCAGCTCTTCTCTAAGAAAGACGCGTGGCTCTATGGTTTTGCTTAGGCGCCTTGCTGATATTCGCAGCTCGGCAACGCCTTGATTGCTTGCGGTGACAGTCGTAGTGGTTTCACTGATCGACCACTCATCAGGTAAAACCAAAGTGTATCCCAACAATGTCTGATAGTAGCGGTTACGTTCGTCTTGCTGTCTTGACCCAGCGCTTTCCCCAACTACCAAACCATTCAGCCTTTTCCGAAGAGCAGTATTGTCATTCAGGGTCGCTTCGGTTTCTTCGAGCTTCCCCACTGCCTCTATGGCCTCCTTCAGGCGAGTGTCATTGCGTGGATGCGTTGCAAACAGCCCATGATAGCTCCCGCTGCTGCCGGAGACGCGTCGATTAAAATCTTCCTGATTTTTTAGAACTGTTACAACGTCAATCATCGCAACAGGATCATAACCTGCCTTTAGCAAATACTCCGCGCCCAAACTATCAGCCTCAAGCTCCATATCCCTGCCAAACCCGCTCAACCCGGTTTGTGCCCAGATAGATGCTACCTGGCTTATTTGAGATCCGGCATAACCGCTTCCAGTGGCCACCGCTGTGACAAAGCCGCCAACCTGGGCAGCAACGTTCGCAAGCCTTCCTCGAGCCTGCTGCTGAACCGCATGCCTGGCCGTGATATGGCCAATCTCATGAGCAAGGACGGCAGCGAGTTGGGCTTCGGTGTTAATAAAAGTCAGGAGTCCGCGATTGACGTAAACGTAACCACCAGGCAGTGCCATTGCGTTGATGGCCGGGCTGTCGATAATCGTGTAAGTGTATTCGAGATCCGGTCGATGACTGGCTTCTGCCACGCGATTTCCAACCTTGGTAACATACGCTATGAGCGCCTCATCTTCATAGACAGGCTGGCTAGCGAGTATCTTCGCGTGCTCTTCGGCACCCACCTGCTTCTCGCGCGTATCAGACATCAGCACAAGATTGGCGGACCCAGTAGCAGGGTTGACTGAACACGAAAGCGAACCTGACACCACCAGGAATCCCGCCAACAGAGTGGCGAAAAGTTTGAAGCCGGGATTTGCCTTCATATGAAGTACGATGTTTCCTCGAGGCGCCGGTCCAAACATATGACCTCCTTTATCCTTGCTGACAGCCAAAAACCTTTAGCTACCGTTAACGAAGTCTTTAAGCTGATTTGCCAGTCGGCTGCAGGCGTTAGCTTCCACTCGAGCAATCAGAGGAATGGGGACCACCAGTGCAGGCAGATAGGATTGGCCTGTGGCATCAGTATTGATTGTTCCAACACTTGTCAGAGTTTCAACATCCCAAACTCTGGCATCGAAGTTAGCATCGTCCTCCCACGTGCCAAACCCGAAACAACCGCCTCCGCCCGGCCCAATAGTGCAAGAGATCGAACCCTGACGATCGGTCGTCTCGGTGAAGCCATCTAACCAGACGATGTAGCGGATGCCAAACTCACTCATTCTTTCCGCTACGACGTTTTCTGCCATGAGCTGTTCGAGGTCTCGCGTTCTCAGCGGTGCAGTCCGAGGTTCGAACCAAGGAAACATAGCGTCAATAAACGTTTGCTCTGGCACAACATTGATCGCCCCATCACCTCGCGCCATCCGATCTCCAACGCACTCAACAAATTCAGTGCGGGTCTCATAGTCGCTTGCCTGACGCCGACCTAGAATTACGACGGCCTCATCGCTCGCTATGCCAGTTTCCGCCTGCCGAAACTC
>DORE01000183.1 GCA_003514305.1 Gammaproteobacteria bacterium
CGCCGGAACGGCTACTGAAGTGGGGTACCGGGGACATCCCCGCAAACAGTCGCATAACTCCCTGAATCTCACGGATACCAAGCCCTACAGAGGCGCCCTACTTTTCAACTTCTTGGTTTCCGTCCGTCAGAGGGCTTAAAACTTCTTCCATGTTGATCATATTCTGCTCAAAGCTGAAGCTGTAAGTGCCATTGAGATTCACATTCAACCAGGCCACTGGCGATACTTGTTTAACCAGCTCAAGCTTTTCCTTATCGCCAGTGGCGGTAAAGTGTCCCAGCAGCTTACTCAAAATCAGCGAGTTAAAATAGATAATGGCATTGGTGAGCAGCCTAGCGCATTCATTCCAAATATCGATTTCCTGGTCGGATGAGCCACGGAACCGATTGCCGTTAACCGAGGCAACTGCTCTACGCAGCTGGTGGTAGGCTTCCCCTCGGTTGAGGGCACGTTGAACATAGCTGCGTAGACTCGCATCGTCTATGTACTCCAAGATATACATGGCTTTAATCATTCGATCATACTCCGTCAGTGCCTGTAACAACGGGTGATTTTTGCTATAAGTCGATAATTTTCGGGTCAAAGATGCCTGTGTTGTGGTTTTCTGCTGGAGTGAGATAACGATACGCTGGATAGTTTCCCATTCCTGCACGATCAAGCCTGCTCGGATTGGTTTTTTTAGCGACAACATCGGCTTTTCATTATCGTGATAATTGATGCTAAACAGGTCTTCAATTACCCGGCTGAACTGCGCATAGCGTGGCGCAAAGGTATAACCAAAGAGATCCAGCAGCGCGAAGTTTACATGGTTCACACCGTGCGTATCTGTCGACAAGATATCCGGCTTAATATCTGATGTATTGTTGAACAGCAGGTCGAAAACATAATGGGATTCATGCTCGTTGGCACCGATAACTCGGGCATTGATCGGCACATGATTGGCCACCAGAGTCATAGCAGATACCCCTTTGTTAGTGCCGAAGTATTTTGAGGAGAATCGAGTTTTGAAAGTATGAAGCCTGGATTCAAACTTCTGCCCATCGACACTGGCATGCAGGGCTCCTTCTTGAATATTGTAGTATTTAAAAATTTCCAACTTGGCTATCGCGTTACTAATCGTGTCGTTAGCCTGATTCAGGGTTTCCATGCGCAGATAATTGGCTTGGGTGGAACGCAGCTCTTCATAGGAACGATCTGAGATATGCGCCATACGGTAAAGGCCGTAATTGGTGCCGTTGGCGATGATAGCAGCGATTAGGTTATTAGGGTTCACCACTTGTTTTGACTGTACTTGCCTGACATGTTCAAAGTCGGCCAAGAACTGGGTTTCCTCATCTACGAACCGCAGGAGATCGGCCACGTTTACCTGTTTTAATTGTTCGAAGAAAGGATTATTGAGCATACGTTTAACGCCTGTTGATGGAAGCCGCCACTGAGTTTTTCCGGTTCGAGAACGCAACACCACGTTTTGGTTGTCGCCGTTCTGGATTCTCTCGCCGACATGAGCAAGCTTATCCATCAGCTCCTTCTCCAAGGCTTGCATCAACTTATTTGGTGGAGTAGTGATACGGCTCAGCAGTGATTCCTGCATGAGCTTCTTTCTCTGTTTCCAGGCCTTGTCATTTACCAGATCATCGCTTAAACACCGGTGTTTAAGCGATTTTGGAATGTACAGATGCCCATCTAACTTTCCCGGAATAAGCAAATAAAGCAGTACTTCGTAGCGATAAGGGTTGAGGGCCCCACCCTGGAGAACAAAGTGTTGATGACGGGGTTTGATCAAGCGCCGATCGGCGTCTTTGACGGTGCCGTACTCCTGAAGGTCTAATTGACTTTGTTTGATCTGCAAGCCCAGTGCGCGAGTTCTCTCTGACGCTTGAAATTGTAGGGACAGGAAGATTGGACGCAGAGTCTTTTCAATCAGCTCCCGTTGTTGATCATAGTATTCCCAGGTGTAGTGCCCCAAAGACCGCTTCTGATCTGAGAGATAAAGACACAGCGATTCAATATCCTGCGGACGGATCAGGCCTGCCGCTTTCTGTCGTATTTCGCCAAAAGGCACTGACTCATCGATGGAGTCATCAATAAAGAAGCGCAACAGATCAGAGGCTTTGCTGACATTGCCAGCGGCCTCATGCCACTCACGGTAGGCGGCATCTTTGGCATAGGCCTTACCGTTTTCTTTCAGCTTCCGGCAGTGATACACAAACGCATCTGCCATGTGCTCAACCACCTGTCGATGTCGAACGTGGAGATAGCAGGTGAGGTACAGGTATCGGACAACCCGTTCGAAGCGACGGAGCTTGGTTACAGTGTAATACTCGACCAGTGACGCAAAGTGTTTCAGATTGCTCAATGATAGCCCCAACCGCTGGACAACCTCATCAATATCGGAAATAAACGGCTCAATGCGTTGATGTATCTTCAACTCCTTTTCCAGCTCGGATGTAGAGAAGTTCTTGGCCGATTTGCGGATTTCACTCAGAGTGGTTGATGCTTCGGTACTGAGCAGGCTATCCAGGCTTGATACCAAAGACACCGACATCGAATTTTTAAGCACTTCACTCAACCTCTGCCTTTCATTATTTATTGTTGAGCTGATGAGTTCTTGGAGAAGATAATACTTGGGGATGGCTATTCGATTCTGTGCCAAATAATCACTGCAACTATCGAATAGATATCGAGCATCAATACTCGCCAAAGCTGTCTTGCCCGCGTGCGCTATCAAACTTGAACGGCAATCATTGTTATAGAGCCTGTAATCAAGAAGACCAAGGATGCGCTGATAGAGACGAGAGCGTTGAGACTTTGTTAGGTTTTTTCTTTTTGGCTTTGTCCCTGGAAAGTACTCGCTGGCGATAAATGCCAGATCATCCTGCACATCAGAATAACCCAGGCTAAGCATGACGGGTTTTACTTTGAAGTACCCCAGAAGCAAGACAAAATAGCAGCGCTGCTGCCGGTCACGGATCGAATGAAAGGCTTCGATTTCCGGGTCATTGAGTGCAAAGTAGAGCCTCTTCTCCTCAACGGTGAGCTTTGGCGGACCAAACAGGTCTTGGATTTCTGGCTGATGTAGAATCGTCAGGCGCTTGCGAGAGGGCTTCATTTGGGGGTTCTGGGGACATTCCGTCCTGAAGTGACACTTATCGCTGTAGCCCTTACATCATAAGGCCTACAGCGGGGCCCTAATTTTCAAAATCGCTGTAAAATTCAATTCATAGTAGTATTTGGGGTTTGCGAGAAGCCCATGTCTTACAAAGAACGCCTGACGATACTCCATGAAGCAGAAATAAACGATTTATATTGTCTTCCCAGCCTGTCATTGGAAGAAAAACGTGTCAGCTTTGCCCTGAATGACCTAGAACTGGATGTTATTAAATCCTTCAGAAATCGTAATCATAAATGCTATGCCATTGCTTTACTGGGCTACTTTAAGATTAAGCCCATACAGCTCAATCCTGCTTACAAGGAATTGAAGGAAGACTTAGCCTTTATTGCTGAAGAATATTTCCCTAGATTTAAAGTCCCTCGCTTCAGTATTAGCAGTAAGCAGAAAACACGCATCTACGACAAGATTCTTAGCCTGTTGAACTTTGAAGTATGGGAAGTAGAGCAACATCAGGATCCTCTCAGATATTATTTACAACAGATTGCCAAATCCTGGATTGATCCACGCTTTTTATTTGATGCCTGCACCGAGTATCTGGCTCGAAATCATATAACTATCCCGAAATATACCGTACTTCAGCGGATTATCAGTCAGGTAATTAAGCAGGAACGCAAACGGCTTTCTGACACATTAACAACAGTCATATCGAATGAATTATCTTCTGATCTGGGTGATTTAATCGATGGGGAAAGCACGCTAACGGTTAAAGAACTTAAGCAGGCAGCCAAAAGTTTTAATGCCCCCGAATTGGGAAAAGAATTGAACGTCAACAAGCTCATTCAGCCTTGGATGAATGAAGTAAATCAAGTTGTATCTGCTTTGTCACTATCGCAACAGAACCAGCTTCACTATGCGACGATGGTCGATTACTATTCCATTACCAAACTGAAACGCTTCGATCGATCTACCCAGCAACTATATTTACTTTGTTATCTTCAAGAACGAGCACAAATCAATATTGAGCGTTTGGCCGATGGCTTTATCTACCATGTTCGAAAATTGCGTGAAAAGGCAAAAGCGTATGCTAAGGAGATGGCCTATAAAGACTGGGAAGGTGCGGCAGCAAATATCAGTAAAGCAGCCGAATTACTATATTTTTTTATTGACGATACCATTGATGATCAAGTGTCATTTAAACAAATAAAACAACGGGTACAAAACTTACTTGGAGCACGGGAAATAGAATCACTGTGCCTGTATCTGAAAAAGCAAAAACGCACGAAAAATGATTATATTTGGGAATATTATGATCAACATCAGGATCTGATTCGGCAGTTGATACGCCCCATCTTTTTATGTCTGACGTTTGAAGGGTCAGACAATACGCAGGCATTAGCAGCACAACTAAATGGAATGCAAAAGGAGTTGTTAGATACCGGGCAGTTGGAGTCTGCAGACCGGCGATTAATTTTGTCCAAACATCAATTGTATGTGATCGATGCGGATAACAAAGTAGTCTCTGAACGTTACGAGATCATGCTGTATTTAGTAGCCCAAAATAAGCTGGATGGTCAACTTTTTATACCCACGGCCATCAAATATCGCGCATTACACGATGATCTGGTTGGGGATATCCCTTGGGAAGAGAAAGACAAATTACTCAAAGACTCCCTGTTAGACAGTATGAATACCAATCCTGCCCAGCTGGTCAAGTCAATGGAACAAGAGATGAGCGATAAGCTGCAGCGGGTCTGCCAGCGTATTGATGAAGGCGACAATCGAAATGTGATATTACGTAATCGTTCGGGTAAAACCCAATGGCGGCTGCCGTATTCCGGTGCTAAAACTGCGCTAAACAATCCTTTTTTTGATCGCATGAAACCCATCAACGTTGCTGACGTATTACGCTTCGTTCACCAGGAGACAGATTTTTTAAAGTACTTTGAGCATGTTCGTCAGGTACAGTCTGGGCAGAGTGATCATCTGAATGATTTATTGGCGGCCCTCATTGGCAATGGAACGTATTACGGCTTACATGGTATGGCCAGCATCTCTGATCGTTCATACGACCATTTGCGCACAGTACAAGCCAATTATTTGCGACCAGAAACGCTAAACCTCGGCAATGATGCCATTAACGATGCAACAGCAAAATTATCAATCTTCAAGCATTACAATATCCAAGAAGGACTCATTCATGCCAGTGCCGATGGGCAGAAATTCGAATCACGGTTAGATACTTTTAAAACCCGTTATTCATCGAAATATTTTGGCACAAACAAAGGACTGACATCGATGAACCTGATTGCCAATCATGTGGCATTGAATGCCCGAATTATCGGTGCTAATGAACATGAATCACACTTTATTTTGGATCTGCTTCATAACAACACCTCTGAAATTAAGCCGGATATATTGTCAACGGATACACACGGGGTTAATCATGTGAACTTTGCCTTGCTGAACCTGTTTGGCTATACCTTTGCGCCGCGCTATGCTCAGTTTGGAACGGTGATATCAGACCTTTTTGATGTGAGTGAGGGAGACGATAATAAGACGACGCTCTCATTGAAAAAGCCTATCAATACAGCACTAATTATCGATGAGTGGGATACTATTCAACGCATTATTATATCGCTGCAGCAAAAGACGATAACGCAGGCAACACTTGTTAGAAAGCTGTCTGGCTATAGTCAAAACCATCCCTTGCTGAAAGCTTTAACTGAGTACAACCGTATGCTCAAGGCCATGTACTTACTGGATTATATTGATGATGCCAGCTTAAGAGCTTATGTGCAGCGAGCATTGAATCGCGGAGAGGCTTATCATCAACTACGCCGTGCCATTGCTCATGTGAATGGTAATCGATTCAGAGGGAAATCAGACGACGAAATCGTTTTGTGGAATGAATGCGCTAGGCTGTTAACCAACGCCATTATTTATTTTAACTCGCTGATACTGACGCGATTACTCGAGCATTTTGAAGCGGAAGGTGACGATAAGAAGCTCGAAATCATCAAGCAGGTTTCACCAGTGGCCTGGCACAACATCAATTTGAACGGGACTTATAGCTTTAGCTTTGAACAAAATACACTCAATTTGGATGAGATTATGCAATCAATCGTGCAGAATGAAAATTAAGGTGCCTCTGTAGGCCTTATGAGGCGAGGGCTATAGCAATAAGTGTCACTTCAGGACGGAATGTCCCCAGAACCCCACATACATATCGACTTCGTCGTGGTCAGCATCACCGCAGCAGGTTGGGATGAGATCATCGTTCATAATCCAGTCTGGATATTGAGGGCGCTCAAGTCCCTGGTTACATTCCGGGCATTTCCAATATTCAACAATATTGTCTAAACAGTCGTCGTGATGGCGAATCGGATTGTAGAGCGTTGGCCACGCATGTTTTAACCGGTCGTAGATGGCGTTGCCATCGTCGAGGACGGTATGGGGTTCCTCGTCTACCTGAGCGTCGAACTTGAGTGCGGTTATTGCAGCCTCACGGCTCTCTGGATCGAGCAAGCGAAGGTCGGTCAAATCCATCTGCCAATCGCTGCCGTTGTAAAGACTAAGCAATATCTGCGCTGCAGCGCGTGATCCCGATCCGCCATGGACAGTGGCTTTCACCAGTTTCTCTAGCGCAGCTTTGTACTTATCTCGGGCATTAGGGTCGTGCTGAGGTGACAGCTCTATATGAGATCTCAGGCGTGATTCAATTTTAGCAATTCGTTCGGCGTCAGTGAGCTCTCGAGGTGGATTGGATTTCAGTGATATGTGAGATCCAAAGCTTATCTGTATCCCTTGTCCCTCTTTGGGGCCAAGCCAAACTGAATCTTCACCGTTGGGCGCAATGTACGCATTGATCGCGTCTACTCGGTCGACGTTAAACGCATCCCCGAGCATCACCGGATAGGCCTGAGAGATGTCCCGCACGGCAAGACCTGCACCGTTAAGCAGTGCTGTAACGGCGTGCGTCAGCTTGATTTTGGGATTGGCATTCACCACGGATCGGGCGATGGCCTTGATCTCGCTAACCGTCTGGCCGCTGGGCAGCACTAACAAGTCGTCAAAAATCGAAGGGTTGATTTGGCCGAGCGCTCTCGGCGGATTCTGATCGCTCATGCAACATTCCTCGTCGGCTCGTTGCTATCTCAGTCGAACAACTGTGCCTAGTGCATATGCGACGGCGTCAGTGTGTATAGGCTATTTACGTCTTGCACGGAAAATATTCTATGGTTGTTACGGTGAGCTTTAGGCTGAGATTCCCGCGATCACTAGTCGCCTGGACGAGAATATGCTCATCCATAAAAGCAGTATACTATGGTTTAGATGTTGTGCCACGGTTCAGAAGAAGGCTTCAGGAGCGGGCTTTGTATTCGTATTGAATACGCGTTGACCACAGAGGTATCAGGGTATGCAGCGAACCTTAGAGTATTGCAGAGTATGTGCGAATAAGGCTTTCCAAACGTGGGAAGGCTGGCCGAATAAAACCCCGGTACCTTCGCTTCCTCACGTGCAGGACAGCGCTTGTGCTGAATGTGGATCCACCTTAGGCGTTGCAAATGACCAACTAGTTTGGGTGAACATCGGTATGGGTTTGCCAGATCATTGGATTTTGTATGCGCGTGATAGCGTTCAAAATGGCCAGTGTGGACTGTCTGGCTATCAAGATAAGGATCCTGATTTCTACTTAAAGTGGGGGCAGCCGTATTGTTACGAGGATCAATGTCCAAGGTGTAAAGCACTCGCGCCTGTTAGCATGCACACTGCCAACCCTAAAAACCGCAAATACGCTCTGAACTGCAAGAACTGCGGGATTATCCCAGTTAGAAGCCCCCTTGAGATCCCTAATTTTGAGCAAATCTCCTCTGATTATGAGCGTTGGCTAGACGATACATCTGACGACTCTCTTGGCCTTTCTATTATCAATACGGAAGGTTACACAGAGTGGTATGCATGGATGGAGAAGAACCAGCCCGACAAACTACTGTGATGATTGGCCTTTAAATAATGGGGTGCACTCATGCACCTCAATTCTCGAAGTGCAATCCGAAACCAAACTTCTATGCTCTACAAACAGGGGGATGGAATTGGAACTGCTTCAAACAATCACATCATTGATACTGACCATCGGCATACTGGTGACGATTCACGAGTACGGTCACTTTTGGGTTGCGCGAAAGTGTGGCGTAAAAGTGCTTCGCTTCTCTATTGGGTTCGGTGCGCCCATTTGGAAACGCACGGGCGCTGACGGTACAGAGTATGTACTGGCCTCAATTCCGCTCGGTGGTTATGTGAAGATGTTTGGTGAAAATAACGCCAGCGTTGCGCCAGAAGAGCGGCATCAGTCATTTTTCTATAAAACCCTAGGGCAGCGCGTCGCGATTGTAGCGGCCGGACCACTCGTTAATCTGGCCTTTGCCGCGATCGCTTATGCTGCACTGTTTGCCTATGGAGTGACTTATCCTAAGCCGATTGTAGGGGTGGTAGAATCTGGTTCCCTGGCTGACTCCATTGGTATTCAGTCCGGAATGGATCTCATTGAAATCGACGGTCGCCCGGTTCGCACATGGGAGGATATCAACCTCGCGTTGGCTGCCCGAGTTGGTAGTCTTTCTGAAATAGATATGGTCGTTGCCAAGGGAAATGAGGTATCTCGCTTAAGTACTTCGCTGAATGACTGGCGCTTTCAGTTCGACGAGATCTCCCCTATCAGAGCATTTGGTATTTCGCCATGGGTTCCACCGATGGAACCCATCTTATCTCAGATCCAGCTCGGATCGGCGGCATCAAAGGCTGGCTTACAGCCAGGTGACCTCATCAAAACATTGAACAATCAGCCGGTGACACTATGGAGCGAGGTCGTTACGGTGCTTCGCGTGTCGCCTGGCAAGCAACTGACCTTACTGGTTCAACGTGGGCCGAACCTGTTAGAGATTCCGGTTACGTTAGATAGAAAAATCGTGAATGGTGAAACGATAGGGTATCTGGGAGCCAATGTTGCAAACTCTGTATGGCCTGCAGATAAGCAAGTGACAGTACAGATGAATCCGCTCGCCTCTATTGTAGCCGGCGGTGAAAAGATGCTTCAGATGTCGTGGCTAACCCTCACATCAATCGGCAAACTTTTCACGGGCGTGGTGTCCCTTGATAACTTATCCGGCCCTATCACAATCGCTAAGGTAGCGAGTGCCTCGGCAAGTTCTGGAATTGAATCGTTTATTAACTTTCTCGCCTTTATTTCTGTCTCTCTCGGTGTGCTTAACCTGTTGCCGATTCCTATGCTCGACGGTGGGCATCTGGCATTTTATGCCGCGGAGTGGGCGCGCGGTAGACCACTATCGGAGCGCCTGCAGGCCTTCGCCATGAAGATCGGTTTGGTAGTTGTAGGATGCCTCATGGTGATCGCGATTTTTAACGATGTCAGTCGACTGTGATTTAACTGGTAGGGGTCTTTATTACTGCCTTTTGAATCCAGCATCGGGTGGGACTATTTCTTTCTCCGCATAATCCACCTCGCCATCGCGCACGGTGCTTACGACAAAGCCTTGAGCCTGCTGGTTGGCAATGTATTGCTCGACACACTGAGCGATACCGTGGTCAAGAAAATCACCCACGTCCTCGCGCTCAGTCCAGGTTTTCCAAGCCGCAATGTCCTCATCCGAGAGTTCCCTGAAGAAGGGGAAATCCGTCATGAAGTCGCCCTCCCAATACATTTTTCCATCTGGGAGGCTGATGACAACGCGGATGTATTGTTTCATCTCCTCTCGCGTTTTTGGGATCGGAGCGGTTGCAGGCGTCGCTTCCCAAACGTCTGATGGTTTGAATGGCGGTGGATTCTCCGGTGCAGGTGTCCAGTACCAAAAATGATTCTCAGGTGCTTTAAACCAATTTTTGTCGGGTGGCAGAATATGGTCCTTGTAGATAGCGACCTTCAAGCCTGATGGGAGAACAGGCATTAATCATTCTCCGTATCAGGGCTATCGAGCTCCGCAAATTTTGCGGCCATTGTAGGATTCTTTCGGGTTAGTTTTTTGACCGTCACATCCTGCGCTTTATCGTTCGCTAAGCGTAAATTGTTGTCAGATTTCAGCAGCGCTTCACGGGTCTTCTGCAAGTGATTGATAGACTTATCGATCTCTTCAATCGCGGTCTGGAACTGACGCGATGCCAAGTCGTAATTGCGTGAGAATGCATCTTTGAACTTATTCAAATCGCTTTCGAAGTTGGTTACATCGATATTCTGAGCTCTAACGAGTGCCAGCTCCTGTTTGTACTGCAACGCATTGGTTGCGGCGTTACGTAGCAGTGTAATCATCGGTATGAAAAACTGCGGACGGATGACATACATCTTTGGATAGCGGTGAGAGACGTCCACTATCCCCGAGTTGTATAGCTCATTGTCTGGCTCGAGCAGAGAGACAAGTACTGCGTACTCACAGCCTTTCTCATTACGGTCTTTATCGAGTTCTTTGAAAAAGTCTTCGTTCTTTTTCTTTGTGGCCGTTGTATCGTTCTCGTTCTTCATCTCAAACATACACCTAACGTGTACACATAAAAATAGAACACCTAACGTGATAGTCTATATGTACATAATACATATGGGCTATTACATCAATGCGATCAGACAAGCGATCAAAAGAAGCGTTAAACTCAAGCGCACATCTCTCATACATTGATGTGTTTGTCCCGTCCGAGGTCTCACTAGAGAGCGAAGGCAGCAAGCAGGTTGGTCACTTCTCGCCGTTTCGTTACCACGACCTCTCCATCCAATTGTCACCCATTGAAGACGGGGTCGTCCGCAAGTTCCCAATTATCCTGCGCGGTGACAGAGAGCCATGGGATCTGGGCAATCTGTATCTGATACGCAAATTTACAGAGATGGCCAAGGTTGAGCCGCCGAGTGTTTCAACTATTCAGTCTATCGCTAAGCACCTAACGATGTATTTGCGCTGGATCGAGCACCAGCAGTCTGAAGGTCGTGCCATGCATGAACTGTTCCTTCCAAAAGAAGCGGAGCAGCGCTGCACCTGGTCGTACTACCGCTACCTCAGAAAATTGTTGCGCATGGGGCAGGACTCTCCAATCTCAGTAGGTGTTGCAAAAGCACGAATGCAAGCGGTGGTCGGTTTCTATCGCGGCCTTTCTCTTTATGAATTAGTGGCGGAAACAGCCCTAGAAAACCCGCCTTATGAAGGCAAACTAGTCGGTATTCCGGTTGTGAATTCTTCGGGCGTTCAGTTCATGAAAGCGGTAGAGACAACGAACTTTGCCTTTCGTGTTTCCAGACGTGATCAAATCGGCACCCTCAAAGACGGCGGTAATTTAAGACCATTGAGCGAAGAGGATCAGACGCTCATTTTGGAGTATCTGGCGAAATCGGATAATCGAGTCTTTCAGTTGATGTGTCTTGTTGCGCTCTACACAGGTGCGCGTATACAGACGGTATGCACACTGCGCATGCGTGACATTGACAGTTTGATGGAGCAGCGCTCTCGTAACGGCGAGGTACTACTCAATATCGGCGAGGGCACAGGCGTCGATACTAAGAATCAGAAGAAATACCGCCTGCATGTGCCTATCCAGTTACGCGATATGCTACGTGATTACATGGAGTCAGAAGAGCATCAGGAGCGCAGATCCCTCAGCTTCTACGGCGACTCACGCGACAACTATTTATTTCTCGCCAGGAACGGGTCGCCTTTTTATACGAGCCTAAAGGAGCAATCTGATCGTCAGGACAGCAAGTACAGCCAGCGTATAACTGCCAAAGACCGTGTGACTTTCACTGTTCAGGAGGGCAATGCGGTACGGAACTACCTAGGTCGTCTGATCCGTGATATCCGCCGCGATCATCCTGACTTTAACGCGTTTAGATTCCATGATTTCCGTGCCACATACGGAATGAACTTCGTAAGGGATGCGGATACGGCGGGCGTGAAGGACGTGCGTCACGAACTCAAAGCGCGCATGGGTCACTCGAATTTCGAGACAACGCAAGCCTACCTCAAATTCGATGAGGAGAACGAGTCTGTAAAAGAGGCCATCGCTTATCACCATGACCGCATCAACAGCCGTCTAAAGGATTTTAACTAATGATATCTAATCCCGCTGTGTACACGCTGCCTGATTTGCAAACACTCCCATTAGGTGAATTCGATGTGGCTCCAGAATTCACGCCTGATACTTTGGTAATTGATCAGAAGACTAGAGGTTCAACTCGTTACGCACGCCCTTACCGCGTCTGTTATCTCGACCGTCGTAACCTTGATGCAACGGTGTCCAGTACAAAAGAGCTTCAGAAGGTCAATCTGCTGAGCCTGTGCTCACAGCGCACTACGTTGATGGCCAAGGTGTGCAAAGCGCTGCTTGAAGGTCACTCGAATATGCCTAGCTTCATTCATATTGAGAAAGCACTCAATTGGATTGATACGAAAGGTCGTAGTCACGATCTATCTGAGCAAGAGGCGGCACGACAGCTCTACATTGACTACACCGAGCACCTTCGATATCGATTGCGTCTATCGAACGTCGGGCAAATGAAAACAGAGGCCGAGGGTTCTATATGCTATCCGACCGCTAGCATTTACCAGAGAGCGTTGCGCTATCTGTGCGCGTTAGCGCTGAGTACTGATAATGCTGTTGTGGAAGGATGGGCAATTAAGATCCCTCAGAAAAAACAATCTGACAAGGAAGTGCCTGCGCCCGCCTCGACTTCGGACGATCACAACTTAGCCCATGCGATGCATGCGCGAATCTTTGACGGTCTGGCCGACGCGATAGTAAACCAAACTGCACCGCCAGTTGTGATTGAGCTACAGGATCTGGGGTTTGATGACCTGATTTACTACTCGCAGGCGGCCAACAACCACAACGGTTGGACAAACAATGGGCGTACCGACTGGATGCCCTATTTCTACCGTCGCGAGGGGGTGTTCGAGGGAACGTCAAAAGATTTCAATGCGCTGTTGGTGCAGCATAGCATTGAGCCTATTGGTACCAAGAACTTTAAACGTAAGCAGGATGAGAATCGCCAGTTTAGTGAAGGGCAACTGATTAGAATAGCCAACGAAGCGGCTCGGCATTTTGGTTATCTTTTGCTGGCGGAGGCAGGCAACAATGCCGCGCACCTCGCCAGTGTGGATTGTAGTCAGATACGTTTAAACAAAGCACTTGGGCTTGCCCAAATGCGTGCAATCAAGGGCCGTGCAGGGTACGAAAATCAAAGCCAATATGTCGATGTTCGTTTTGCTCAAACAACCTGGAAAAAATATCTTAGGTTGCGCCAATGGATGAGTGCGAAACTAGCGCATCCACCCAAACGGGGCGTTTTCCTTATACCTAATAGAAAAAATTTGGAGCCCTACCGATTTTTGAAGCACTCCGAGATGTCCGCGCTTGCGCTGTGGCCAGAAGGTGCGCCTACAAAGGCAACACGTGCATCTCGCAAGCATCGGACGGTTAATCTGAAGAAGGCCTCGGGAAACAACGTTGCATTGGTCTCCGCGCTTCAATCCGCAACCCCTCAAACCATCGAATCCCACTACGCCTATGAAAGCTACCTAGAAGCGGCCAAAGCAATGAGTGAATATTTTAAACTGCAAGCGGAGTCAGCACAGCATCGCTATAACGGTGTGGCACCTGTGCGAGTCATTGATGGTGGCAAGACAATCAGCTCAGGCATCTGTGATGAGAATGAACTGAGCGGCCCCAAAGCGATTGACGGCGTTGTAGATCCTAGCTTGCAGCCGCGTTGCGGTGCGCCCGTCACCTGCATCTTCTGCATTCACTTTGGCCTGCACGCTGACGACACGGATCTAATACAGCTACTCACAATGAAACGTTGGATTGAAGTGCAGAGCCGACAGTTCTCAAGCTCAATTGATGAATACTTCGTTAAGTTTGCGCCCTATCAGAATCGTATTGATCAAATTTTGGCGGATGTTCATGACTACAGTGACGGTTTTTCACAGCGCCTGAAAGATGCAAAAGCGCGGTTTGAGCGAGGTGAGCAAGATCATTACTGGGGTTCAAAAATCAACGCGTTGCTCGATATACAGGAGGTTTAAGATGGATTTCGACTTCCGCTGTATCGACGAAAAACTTGACTACAGTCCCGATAGCACTGGAGAGATAAAGAGCACGGGAATTGATCCTGAATTCGTAATCGCTCGCAATACCGAAAGAAAGGTGATAAGCCGATTCAAGGATGACTCATGGGATTACACCCCTTACGGGGCGTTGAGCAAGATTTGGTTTGATTCGTGGTGGAGTAGCGAGAAAGGTCCGATGGATGGGCTGGCCCGCACACTCACGGATGAGATTAAAACCCTTCACTGGCTTAGTGGCTTCGAGACGACGAGCAATGCGGGTCGCTCGCGGGGATTGGCTTACCTAGCAGGCATAATACAACCGTTGCGCGCAATCGCCAAAATGTGCCATCTACTTGGAATTTCGTTGGCCGAGGCTGAGCACAGTCCTCATTTTCAAGTGGGTTTGCGCACATCCATCGCAAATGCGCGTGAGGGTTTCAAAGATTCAATACGATTGGATGGTTTACTGAAAGACCTGAATTACTGGCAGGGCGTTGAAAAAATCACCTGCAATGTTCCGCGTATCGTACCGGAAGCGGACCTTTCCGATGTTCTCGCGCTATGCAAAAAATCGCATAACCGTAAGCTTGAACGTAGAGACCCAACGCCATTAGTGCCGACCCGCTTATTCGGTAAGTTGATTGGTGGTGCTTTGGCACAGATGGAGGCGGCCCAGCCGTATTTGCCGCGTCTAGAGGCGCTTATTCAGGCCGTGTACGCCGACCCGTTGCTCTGGGTGTGCGATAGTCATTCGTATATGGTAGGCCTTAAGCGGGTGAAGAGGGTTTATCCAGACAAAGTCTTTCCTGCTTGGAGCAAACGCGCTAATGAGCCAACGAGCCCCGAAGGTGTGCTTGCGCGGTTTGGGCTGACGGACTATGCCGAACAACACATGCAGTTTGAAGATTTTAGAGATATCGAGGAGCATATCAGCCACCTGCAAGGACTCTGTGTACTGCTCATTCACGCGTTTACCGGGATGCGTACAAGCGAGGTGCGGGTTATGCCCCACGAGCCCGTTGTGCATGGGTTTGCAAAAGGGTTTGGGGACTTGCCAGTGGTGGTGTCGCACTTGAAGAAATTCACGGACAAGGGCAACTATAGCAAACCGTTGGTATGGGCGACTGCAGAGCAGGGTCTATACGCTGTTAAAATCGCTCAACAGATTGCCCGTTTGAATTGGTTTCGCAACCGTCCAGCGGATGCGCCGCTTCCCAGTAATCTGCCGTTGTTTATTGCACCGCGCATCAACCGAATCGACAACAGAGGCCACTATCCAATCCCAATAGCCACACGGATTTCAGAAACAAGCAATTGGCGCTCTCTTGCGGCTTCCTTGGAGTTGGTGATTGAGGATGAAGACATGGAGGAGTTGGCCGTGTTTGATGCGTTTCGGGGCTGGGACGAGAAGCCTGAATTTGCTGTCGGCAAACTGTGGCCGCTTGCGTCGCACCAGTTACGTCGCTCCGTAGCGGTCTACGCCAGCCGCTCGGGTATGGTGTCGCTCCCCACGCTGAAAACCCACTTCAAACACCTCTCTGAGGTCATGACTGCCGTGTACGCTGAGGGGTGTTCCTTTGCTGAGAACTTCTTGATGGATGGGGAGGGTAAGCCGATTGACGACGGCTCGGTGCTTTTCAACTTCAGAGAGTCGGTCGCATTCAACGTGAGTGTACGGTTTCATGAGCAAGTGATTGAGTCTCAAACCCCACTCTATGGCCCTCGGGGCGCAGAGTTCCAGCGTGCAAAAGAGTCGGGTGCTCTACCTAAGATGTTTGAGAGTCGTGAAGAGACTCAGAAAGCCGTCAAACAAGGGAAATTAGCCTACAAAGAGACCCCTGTGGGCGGGTGCGCGCTGAAGGGCAGTTGCCCGCATTTCGCGGTGGATGTGGTACTTCCCTGCACCTCGGACTGTAAAGACGCGATCCTCATGCCCGAGAAGCTTAAAACGTACGTCGACAGTCTTCAGTATGAGATGGAGGCGCATTCACCGAATAGCCGCCCCTATAAGCTCATTGCTGCCGAGATTGATCACGTCACAAAAACTTATTTAGAACCTGAGGAGATGGACGCATGACTATGAGTGCAACGGTGAAGGAGTACTTCGCTGCGCTTGAGCGCCTCAAGCAGAACAAGCCGCAAGTTATCGAGAAAGGTAGTCCGATTAACAAGGACACAGTTGCCCTGGAGGCGGGTCGTAAACGTGGTTCGATCCGTAACCGACCTGGTTTTGAGCCACTCCTCGAAGCGATTGACCAGGCAGGCGCACAGCCGCGCCCTGAGGCTAAAAAGCGCGTCGCAGTGAACCCTAAGCAAACAGCCGAGATCGAATTGCTAAAGCGTGACCTCGACGTAGCACGGAGTCGCTACATGTCATTGCTGTACCTCAATGCTGAAATGGCGAAAACCATACGCAGGCTCGGCGGTGATGTGCCGCGATTTGGTGGCGTGACGGACATCAGCATCGACCCTAAAAGTACCGATGTACCGTTCTAACGGATGTGGTGCCCATCAGGCCGAAGGCATAGCCCACACTCGGACTTTTTCAGAACGGTTACAGTCGGTGGGCGTTGCCCGCCACAGGCGGCTCCGGTAATTTTTAAACATATGAGTCCGTGAGGGCACTGCCCTCACCTGCTGTTTAACCTTGCGGTGCCACGGCCGAAGTAACGAAGTTATAGACCGATTTTTGCGGTTGTATCTTCGCGCCGTAATTATCTGGTTCACCGTCTCAGAACGGCACTTAGGCGTCATTTGCAACGGAACGCCAGATGGCGGTTAAGCGCACATTTCAGCCCTTGCACGATCGGAGAAATTTTCCTGAAGCGGACTATTGTCATAACCCTTAAGATTTTCTGGGGTCGGCACATATGTAGTCTCCCCGAAAATTAATCGGGGTGTTAAGTTAAGCGTTTTATGATCTATGAATCAGTAGCTCAATTTGAAGAAGTCAGGTTTTACCGAAAGGCAAATCCTGTCGACCCTCAAAGTTCATTCCTGCTGCTCTCAGCCTTCTGCCAAAAGTATGTTCCGGTCATAGACCCTTACCACCTCCAAGCCGACAGATTTTGGAGCACGCAACCAAGCTCGAGTCTAGGGTTTTCGTAGATGCAAGCCAAGCTTTAATTTGCCCGCAACATATCCAAGCGCATTTTGTTATCCGTATTGAGAGCCTCAGTCGAATTGCTTTTTGGGGGATTAGATATTGCTTCAAATCTGTTTTTCCGCGCGATCGCTTTATCCAGAATTTCGCTGATGAGGGATTCGATACTTTGACGCCGCAGTCGGGTGGCACAGGCGAATCCTTGATAGGTCAAGTCCGGCAAAGATTTTAGATTGAGCTCGTGCATAAGATACTATCCATTTTGGTCTCAGCTAGTCGTATATAGCTTTGTTTGCGCGCTTGAAAATCGTGAGTTACTGCAACAACCATCACCTCATTAACGCCGTAGTATCGCGTAAGGTCTTCCATGCGTTGCAGGCAGTTTTCAGCGGTATCAACGATCATGTTGCCCCGGGTTTGGTCGAAGAAGGCTCTTTCACTGACTGATAACTGCTTATAAAGACTCATGCACTCCTTAGGAGAACGTAAACCTTCACGTACTCCTCTTAACTGTGACTGAAGCTTCCAGAAGGTGTGCGTTGATGCAAGAAACTCAGCCTCTTCCCGGCTATCTGCGGCAATTGAAGCCACCGCGATCATCGCTTTGCCTTCGGATCCCTGACGTTGCCGATACATCGCTTTGTAGCGTTCTATAATATCGGCCGGACGCTCATGGTTGCCAATAAACAGCGCCAGAACGAAATTCCAGCCCGTCAGTGCCGCATTTTCAATACTGCCGTCACTTGATCCCAACATCCAGCGTTCTGGTCCCTGACCTCCAAGCGGGGTCGTTACCAGCCCTCGCAAAGCTCCCTGGTTGAGTTGGTCGTGGGTAAGACACTCGGCCAACACCGCTACACGCTCCAAAAAACCCTCGGCATTCTGGTATGAATGCGGATAAGCTAGGCCACGACTGGGTAACTCAGCACCACCCGGTGCGCGACCAATACCCAGATCAATGCGACCCGGGTAGAGCGCGTCCAGCGTTCTGAACAGCTCAGCGACTTTGTACGGACTGTAGTGAGACAGCATTACACCGCCGCTGCCTACACGAAGGTTTTCTGTAGCCGCAGCAACTCGGGATATCATCAGCTCCGGCGCAGAACAGGCATAACAGAGAGTCGCATGGTGCTCGGCAAACCAGTAACGGTAGTACCCTGACGCATCGCAACTCTGAGCCAGTTTCAGAGCATCATCAAGCGCCTGCGCCTGCGTTTTGCCATTGTGAACAGGAACCTGATCAACGACGCTTAACTTAAAATCAAACAAATAGAACCTCTTTCATTCCAATGCCCCTCAACGCAGCCCACGGCTCTGGAATATCCAAGGACGAAACCAACTGGTAAATCTGGGCATCAGCAGATAGGACATGGCAAACATCACAATACCGGTAATGATCAAGGTACGCACCGGCAAGGGCAAGGGTGCGAGCAGGTCAGCCAACAACGCGAAGATCAGAGTAACGGTCGGATAAAGCGCCAACCAACTGACCAGTGTCATCCGCAATCGGTTTGGAGCCGGCGCCGTAGGGGCGACCGGCAAGCTAAACCAGGTTGCAATACCATCCAGAGATTCGGTGCGACTCTGTTCAAGAATCAAGGGTTGAATCTGTGCAATTAGTCGCTGCCTCGCGTCGGACTGATTCCACTTTTCCAGATCGTCCTGATCTTTGAATCGGAATATAATTCGATATTCAGGGTCTATGGCTGAGGCAGGTTTGAGCATGGTCGCTCCTAAGTAACCGGCAAATTCTGCGGCACATTGAGTGAGTTGAACACTCAACCGCTCAAAAGCCTCTTCGTTACCCGGTGTTACCCGACGCGAGACAACAACGGTAACAGCGCGATCCAGATCAACCACATTAAACCTCCAATCTATACAAAACGAACTGACGCGTTGCCAATACCACCAATAGAGACGCTCATATAGTCGCCGGCAACCACCGGTTCCATCGGCACCAGAGAGCCTGACAGAATCACTTCACCCGCTTTCAAAGGAATACCAAACTGGCCCATCATATTTGCCAGCCAGGTTACGCAGTTCACTGGAGAACCCAAGGCTGCTGCGCCTGCACCGGTAGAGATAACCGAGCCGTTCTTCTCAACTACCATGCCCACGGTGCGCAGGTCGATACTGCGTGGGCTAACCGCCTGATCACCGAGCACAAACAGTCCGCAGGAGGCGTTATCAGCAACCGTATCCTGAATTTTGATCTTCCAGTTCTCGACGCGTGAATCAACCACCTCAAAACAGGGCATCACGCACTCGGTCGCCGCCATGATATCGGCAACGGTCAAACCGGGACCCATCACGTCTCTCTTCATAATGAAGGCGATCTCACCCTCAGCCTTAGGCTGAATCAGTTTTTCAGAGATCGGCATCTCTTCACCCTGACTGTAGGCCATACCGTCGGTCAGGAATCCAAAATCTGGCTGACCAACACCGAGCATGTTCTGCACAACCTTAGAGGTCAGGCCTATTTTCTTACCGATCACTTTCTCGCCCGCAGCCACGCGATTCTCAGTCATCACTTTGGAGATCTCATAAGAGTCTTCCACTTTAATATCGGGGAAACGCTCAGTCAGCGGTTTAACCGTAATGCGGTTAACCAGCGAGTTATAGAGTTCATCGCCAAGCGCTTTAATCTGTTGTTGATCCATAGGGTTTGTCTCCGGTCACAACTTAATGCAGATATTTTTCAGTTCGGTGTAGAATTCAAGGCCATGCACACCGCCCTCACGACCGATACCGGACTGTTTTGCACCACCGAACGCAGTACGCAGATCACGCAGGAACCAGGAGTTAACCCAGACCAGACCTGCTTCCAACTGCTGACCAACACGTACTGCTCGCGAAGTATTTTCCGTCCAGATCGCTGCAGCCAAACCATAGTCGGTATCGTTAGCCAATTCGATCACCTCCTCTTCGGTATCAAAGGGACGAATGTGGCAGCAGGGGCCGAAGATCTCTTCACGCACCACACGCGCATCATCAGATAGACCGGTCCAAATAGTCGGCTCAACCCAAGCGCCGCCGTTAAGCTCGTCACCCATATCGGGAATACCACCACCGATCTCTATAGTTGCGCCCTCTTCAATCGCCAGTTTGTAGTAGCTAGCAACCTTATCGCGGTGCTCCAAACTAATCAGCGGACCAAAGTTCGCGTCTGGATCTTCAGGGCGACCCAGCTTCAGTTTGGCGGTCTCCTCTTTCATGCGCGCGAGGAACTTGTCAAATACGCCACGCTGAACATAAACGCGCTCGGTCCCAAGACAAACTTGACCGCAGTTCACGAATACCGAGCGCATAGTGCCTTCAACCGCTTTTTCTATATCGCAGTCATCAAACACGATACCGGGGTTTTTACCGCCACATTCCAGTGAGATGTTGCGCAAACCTACCGCAGCGGCCTGCATAATGATCTCACCCGTCCGCGTTTCGCCAGTGAAGGTTATCGCATCTATGCCTTTGTGCTCGGTCAGATAAGCACCGGCTGAATCGGGACCAAAACCATGTACCACGTTGAAGACGCCAGGCGGTACACCACACTCGTTCATCACCTCTCCGAGCAGGGTGGTGGTCGCCGGCGTTTCTTCCGAGGGTTTAACCACCACAGTATTTCCACAGGCCAATGCCGGACCTACTTTCCAGGTCATCAGCAGCAGCGGCAGATTCCAGGGCGAGATCACCGCGATCACACCCTTGGGTGTACGGTGACCGACGTTCATTGCACTCTTACCATCTGGGGTATCCAGATTGAATGACTCGGTCGGGTGATTAGCCAGCGTTTCAGAGAAAGCTTTGAAGTTCGCTGCACCACGCGGTATATCGATATGACTAGCAATTGAGCGAGGCTTACCGGTATCCAGACACTCTGCTTCAAGGAACTCATCAAAACGCTCGTTGATACGATCGGCCACTCTATTCAGCAACTCGATACGTTTCGCCTGAGTCAACTTACCCCAGGGGCCTTTCAGTGCGGCGCGAGCAGCCTGAACCGCTGCATCAACTTCATCACGACCCGCTTCATGCACCATCCCGATCAAGCTGTTATCGACCGGCGAACGGTTCTCAAAGGTTTTTCCGGCTTTGGATGCCTGATATTCACCGTTAATAAAGTGCTTAAACTCTTTCATATTTTCTATACCACTTAGAAAGGAAAATGGGCAGCCAGAAACTTAACCTAAGCCGCCCCAAAGATTAGTCGCTAATCAGGTCACGACCGTCAGGAAGCGTTCGTTCAGCTCGCGATCGTGATAGAAGATCGCCTTACCTAGCTGTTCAGCATCCCAGGTAATAACTGGGTGATCCGGATAGGTGTAGTCGCCGCCAGAAAACACTTCGCAGCGGTTACCTGAAGGATCGAAGAAGTAGATCGTCGTACCGTGTGTCAGACCGTGACGTGTTGGACCGATATCGATAGGTGTATCGGTCATACTCAACAGATCTCCCGCTTTCAACACATCTTCCCAAGACTCTAGGAAGAAAGATGCATGGTGGAACTTATCTTTCATCGGCTGACGGATAAAGGCGATATCGTGCTCCTTCATTGAGCAGGCCATGAAGATAGCGATCTTGTTGCCATCCGGCTCAACGACCTGTTCAACCAACTGGAAGCCCAGCACATTAGTGAAGATATCCAGTACGCCATCAATATCGTCACCATAGAGCAGACAGTGGTCGAAGCGGGTCGCTTTCATACCCTTAGCATCACGCGGCCAAGCTTCAGGATTGCGGTTCGACACACCCCATTTGCCGGTCTGCTCTTTAGTCGCAAACAGCTCAAAATGGTGACCTGTAGGGGCAGTAAATTGAATACGGCGACCACAATCTTTCAGATCGCCCGCTGGCAATTCAGTCAGCTCTAGGCCGTAGTCACGCAGGTCCTGAGCCAGGCTATCCAGTGTGGCCTCATCAGCCACTTTAAAGGCCATAAAATCCATGCCGGCTTCATCGGCTTCTCGCAGCACAACAGAAAATTTATCAACTTCGGTCCAGCCTTTCAGGTAGACCCGCCCCTGATCATCACGATCCATCTCAATCAGACCCATCAGATCAGCATAGTGTTTAACCGCTTCATCAAGATCCAAAACACGAATCTGCACGTGCCCTGGACGCATTACACCTTTTTTCATCATCTTCTCCAGTGTTATTTTGTACTTTATTGTCTAGCTTTTATCTTCTTCCGGCGTTTCAGCCAAAATTTCTACTTTTAGATCCGTCTCGGGAATGATTCGGCAGGCTAGCACGACATTCTCCTCAAGATCCTGTTCTGAAATATGCGCTTTACTCATCCGCTTCGCGCTGAAGTTACCCTCCAACACACGTACCTTACACACGCCACAACCACCACCTTTACAACCGACGGGGATGGGCGATCCGACGACACTGCGAATTGAAAGCAGAACGGGCTGATCAGACTTAGCATCGAAGGCGACCTCAGTATCTTTGGCTTTATCGACCACCGTTACATTCAAGCTTGTCACCTTAGCCTCCACCCTAACGTCCTAACTTTTTGGCAGACTCGCCTGCGATGCCGAAGTTTTCTTTCGGTAACTCCTGAATCATCACCCGGACCGACTCGATTGGGGCGCCGATCGACTCAACCGCTGCATCAGTCAGCGCTTTAATCAGTGCGGCCTTCTGCTCCTCGCTTCGCCCTTCCATCATATGTACGACCATAATTGGCATAGAGGCCTCCTTAGACGCAACGTCCGCTGATCGAACCCAGTCCATCAAAGAGCACTGTGAAGCTGTCACCTTTATTGACCGAAACCGCTGCGGTGATTGCACCGATCATGATGAAAGTACCCGCTTTCAACATCTCACCGCGCTCCGCCAACATGTTAGCCAACATCGCCACAGAAGAGGCAGGGTGTCCCAGAACAGCGGCACCCGCTCCAGTCTGAACCACTTCGCCGTTGATCATCATCACCACACCCAGGGTTTTCAGATCCAACTCTGAAACCGGCTTAGCCACACCGCCAGTCAGGAAGCGAGAAGAGCTGGAGTTATCCGCAATTACGCTTTTCAGGTCGAACTTAAAATCTTTATAGCGTGAATCGATTACCTCTACCGCCGGCATCACTAGATCTGTCGCTTTAAGCACATCACCAATATGCACACCCGGCCCATTCAGGTCCTCTTTCAGAACAAAGGCCAGTTCCGCTTCGATCTTCGGATGGATCAACTCATCGACCTTCAGCTCGCCGCCATCATCAACACTGAAATAATCCGCAAGGAAACCGTAGCAGGGATGCTCCACACCCATCTGCGACATCTTCGCCCAAGAGGTCAACCCCATCTTCATGCCGACGACCTTGTTACCGCGTGCCTCTTTACGGCGACGAATCTCCCACTGGATATCAAAGGCATCTTCGTAATCCATCTGTGGATAATCGTCGGTAATTTTGCTGATCTCATACGCTTGAAGTTCAGCGTTTTCGCAATGTTCCGCGAGCTTTTCGATCTCTTCTCTCGTCAGATTTCCCATCAGCCTTTTCCTTTTTGTTTTGCCATGGTGAGTGCCAGGTCTTCAATCATATCTTCCTGACCACCTACGGTACCGCGGCGCCCCAGTTCGACCAGAATGTCGCGCGCCTGCACGCCGTACTTCGCGGCAGCGCGCTGCGCAAACAGCAGGAAGGAGGAGTAGACACCAGCATAACCCAGTGTCAGTGCATCACGGTCTACGCGAATCGGATGATCCATTAGCGGCACCACCAGATCCTCCGCGACATCCATTATCTTGTAGAGATCCACGCCGGTCTCAACATCCATGCGATCCAACACCGCGCAGAACACCTCCAGTGGCGTATTACCCGCGCCAGCACCTAAGCCAGCAACTGAACCATCGATACGAGCCGCGCCCGCATCAATCGCCGCCAGAGAATTAGCGATACCCATCCCCAGGTTGTGGTGGCCGTGAAAGCCAATCTCGATATTCGCGGGGAGTTCAGCGCGTAACAGGCCGATCTTGCTGCTGACCTCATCCGGCAGCATGTAACCTGCGGAATCAGTTGCGTAGATGCAGTTTGCGCCATAGCTAACCATCAACTGCGCCTGCTCCAGAATTTTCTCGGGCGAAGCCATATGCGCCATCATCAGGAAGCCAACGGTATCCATTCCCATTTTGGACGCCATACCGATATGCTGCTGCGACACATCCGCTTCGGTGCAGTGAGTAGCGACGCGAATGGTCGATACACCGCAATCCGCCGCCATCTTGAGATGATCAACGGTACCGATACCGGGCAGTAGCAGTGCTGATACTTTGGCCTGCTTCATCTTCGGCACTACCGCGCTGAGGTACTCCTCATCAGTATGCGCGGGAAAGCCGTAGTTAACCGATGCACCACCTAGACCATCACCGTGGGTCACTTCGATCAGCGGCATACCCGCTTCATCCATCGCGCTAGCGACCTCCACCATCTGATTGAGTGAGATCTGATGACGTTTTGCGTGCATACCATCACGCAGACTCATATCGTGAAGGCGAACCTTCTTACCTTTTAAATCCATAACTCTTACCTCAACCGCGTGCTGGCAGACTGATTACGTTCTTATCAACTTCCTCGGCAAACATCTCTGCCGTGCGCAGAGCCGCAGCAGTCATAATGTCCAGGTTGCCCGCGTATTTCGGCAGGAAGTCACCTAGCCCCTCAACCTCCATAAACATGGAGACACGGTTGCCATCAAATACAGGGCCATTAACCAGTTTGTAGCCTGGTACATACTTCTGCACCTCAGCCACCATCTGCTCAACCGACTCTGTAATAGCGGCTTGATCTGGCTCGCCTTCGGTCAGGCAGTGCACTGTGTCACGCATCATCAGCGGCGGCTCAGCGGGGTTGATGATGATAATCGCCTTACCTTGTTTTGCACCGCCGACCTTCTCAACAGCACCAGCGGTGGTGCGTGTAAACTCATCGATATTCTGACGTGTACCAGGACCAACCGATTTAGAGGAAACGGTCGCGATAATCTCGCCATAGCTAACCGGCTGAACGCGTGAAACCGCTGCCACCATCGGCACAGTCGCCTGACCACCGCAGGTCACCATATTGACGTTCATCTCCAGGTTTCGCGCATGGTCTGCCAGATTTACGGGCGGCACACAAAAAGGACCGATCGCTGCAGGCGTCAGGTCGACCATGATCACACCCAGTTCGTTCAGTTTACGGCTGTTCTCAGCATGAACATAAGCGGAGGTTGCATCAAAGGCGATGCGGATATCATCTTCAATAACGTGCGGTGCCAGTCCATCCACACCTTCAGAGGTGGTTTTAATCCCCATCTCCTCTGCGCGTTTCAGCCCTTCAGAGGTTGGATCAATACCGACCATCCAGACCGGTTCAATCCAGTCTGAGCGTTTCATTTTCATCAGCAGATCGGTGCCGATATTGCCCGGCCCAATAATCGCCGCCTTCAATTTTTGTGTCATTTATTATTTCCCCAAAACCTATTTCAAACGCCAGTCGCAGCGCACTCAGGTGTCCAAAAACAATAATCAATCAGCTATCGATTAAACAGAGCGTTAATGGGTCATTGAGATCCCATATATGGAATTAAGCTTGAATTGGGCATCTGATAGGGATTAGCATGACCAGTCCAAATGGGCCGATTACGGACCGCTGCAGAGCACTGAACAATGAACTATCAAGACCTGTTCTATTTCATAAAAGTCGTTGAGAACGGCACTTTGGCTTCTACCGCAGATAAGATGGATATTCCCACCTCCACACTCTCAAGGCGCTTGATGGCGCTCGAAAAGAGCATCGGCTTCCAATTGCTCCACCGTAATTCAAGAGCCTTTGGTCTAACGGATGCCGGTAGACGGTTTTATGACCGATTAAAGACCCAATTTAATGAAATTGAGTTTGAGACAGAAAACGTGATGTCCGAACTTTCCGGGCTCACGGGTGATATCAAGGTTTCAGCCCCCTTGTCTTTCGGTCGACATATCGTTAATAAATGGGTTGTGGAGTTTATGGACTTACACCCGAACATCTCCGTTGAAGTTCTGCTCAGCAACCAGCCAATAGATCTGGTTAAAAACGGCATTGATCTGGCATTAAGGCTTGGCGCTATCGGTATCAGCGACTGGGTCGGGCGCGAACTTGGCGAGATTCGATACACACTGGTTGCCAGCCCCAAATACCTCGAAAAGCATGGTCCGCTGTCACACCCGAAAGAACTTGAGAGCCTGCCAACAATAACCACATCCACGACGCCCTTATGGCGGTTGACCGGACCCGAAGGCGAAATCACTGTTCACCCACATAGCCGCTATAAAAGTAATGTAGTTAGTGCTTGTGTAGATGCGGCGGTGGCGGGAATCGGGATCTGTCTACTACCGAGGTTCGCGGTTACCAAACATCGTGAAGCGGGCAATCTGGTCGAAGTGTTAAACGACTGGGAAGCTAAACGCAAACCGCTGCGCGCGCTCTATCCACGCCGCGATAATATCTCCAACAAAAACAGGGTCTTTATCGACTTTGTGATGGAAAAAGCGAAATTGATCAATCTTTAAGCTGTCGCTGAATCAACGCTGTAACAGGCGCTTGCTGCACACTAAGACGGCTCAATACTGCACCGGTAATCGCATCTAGCTCAAGGGTACGCCCCTTTTCCAAATCAACCAGCATTGATGTCTTAATCGGATCGAAATTGCAGATCAACGCATACATATCTTCGATATCGCCCAAACCAATTTCAACACCATCAGCAGCCGCGGCTCTCGCAGCCTCCTTCATCAAACGGTAGACAATCTCTGTATAGACAGGATCTGTGGTCAGTTGCCCCGTATCCAGGCGCGTCAAGGCGGATAGCGCGTTTACACCGTTATTGATCAACAACTTTCGCCACAACTCTACCTGGATCTGGTCAGAGTAGCGAGTCGGAATACCCGCCTCGTTCATCTGCTCACACAACTGATCCGAAAAGGCTATTTGTGATTGGCCTGGATTCGCCTGCCACCAGCCCAGCACCACCTGCGCAGGTCCTCGCGATTCAACAACACCCGGTTCCAGAATATGCGCACCAATTCTGACAGCCAGCCCTCCCAGAGTGCGACCAGCGCCCACCACCTCAGCAATCAGTGGTTCATTATCCACACCATTTTGCAGTGACAGTACTGGCACGTCGCTCTTCTGCAACCAGGCTTTTGCATCATTCAGCACTGACTGCGAAGAACTTGACTTAAACGCGAAAATAATCAGATCAAAATCCGACGAATCATGCTCATTTAGAAGTTCCTGCTCACTCAAAGCATCGAATTTAAACGTTGACGCTTCGTCATTATGGACCACCCTCAGCGGGGCGGTTTTTAAAGCCGTCAAATGATCCCCGCGCGCTACCATACTAACCTGGTGTCCTGCTTGCTGCAGCCGCATTGCATAGTAGCAACCGATTCCTCCCGCACCCCAAATCAGCACCTTCATCAAGACAACCTCCTCTAAAACCACTATTTTATGTATACGAGGCCCAGTCTAACCGGTAATTTTATTCGCATTCACAAATCTTGCGCCCATTTTTGGGATCTTATATTCCCCATTTTGTTAGCGAAAAGCCGCACAATTCTTCTTAGTATGAATTTAAATAGCCTTACTAAGAATAGAAATAATGACGGCGTTACTCGAAGTTCAAAACCTTCATAAGAGCTACGGTAGCCTAAAGGTTACTGAGGATATCTCCTTCTCGATCAACCGGGGTGAAGCCTTGGGTGTGATCGGTCCCAACGGCGCGGGGAAAAGCACGCTGTTCAATTTGATCGCGGGCGGCATTCGCCCCGACTCCGGAACCGTGCTGTTTAACGGACTGGATGTAACCAACTTTCATCTGCATGAGCGCTCTATCAAAGGGATAGGTCGCTCATTCCAGATTCCACACCCTTTTGGCGGCATGACCGTATTTGAAAACCTGCTGGTCGGTGCCAGCTTCAGCGCCAAGCTTAAAGGTCAGGATGCCGAAGCGCTGGCGATCGATGTATTGGATCGTACCGGCTTGTTAGAGAAAGCCAATAGACCCGCCGGTGAACTGACACTACTGGAGCGCAAACGTCTAGAACTGGCTAAAGCCCTGTCGACTCAACCCGCTCTGCTGCTGCTTGATGAGATCGCCGGTGGCCTGACCGAACATGAGTGTCACGAGCTGGTCGAGCTAATCAACAGCCTGCGTAAAGAGGGGATCACGCTGATCTGGATCGAACATATCGTCCATGCACTGGTATCCGTTGTAGATCGCCTTCTGGTGATTGACTTTGGTGTAAAGCTGGATGAGGGGGAACCCCATGCGGTGATGAACAACCCGAAAGTGCAGGAGATCTATATGGGGATTAGCGCAGAATGAGCCTGTTAACGACTCAGGGACTGGTCTCCCATTATGGTGATTTTCAGGCGCTCTACGGTCTGGATTTTGCAATCAGCAGTAAAGAGACGGTGGCGATTATCGGATCAAACGGTGCAGGTAAATCGACCTTTCTACGCAGCATCGTCGGCCTGATCAACAATGCTTCAGACCAGATTCAGTTTAAGGGTGAAGCTATAGGTGATCGGCCTGCTGACGAGATTGTAAAACTGGGGATCGCGATGGTGCCTGAAGGTCGCCGGCTTTTCCCCTCACTTTCGGTAGAGGAGAACCTGATCCTCGGTAACTACTCAAAGCGCGCCGGTGATTGGAATCTGAAACGTATCTACGAGCTGTTCCCCATTCTGGGTGAACGCAGAAACAACCCAGGTACCGCACTCTCAGGTGGTCAGCAGCAGATGGTCGCTATCGGTCGTGCTCTGATGTCGAATCCCGAAGTGCTGCTCTGCGATGAGATCAGTCTGGGTCTGGCACCAACCACCATCAAGGATATCTACGCCGCACTGCCGGAGATTCAATCCAACGGCACTGCGGTGCTGGTCGTTGAGCAGGATATCAATCAGGCGCTATCGGTCGCGGATCGCTTCTACTGCTTTCAGGAGGGGCGCACTTCACTGACCGGCAAACCGGGTGAGGTTTCTCGCGATGCCATTAAATCAGCCTACTTTGGTCTTTAAGAGCGGACGCTAATCAATATGGAATGGATAAATACAATTATTCAGGGCGTGCTGTTGGGCGGGCTCTACGCGCTGTTCGCCACCGGCCTGTCGCTGATGTTCGGCATTATGCGTCTGGTCAATATCGCGCACGGCGACCTGATCGTACTGGCCGCCTATGTGGGCCTGGTAGTGGTTGAAACCCTCGGCGTTCACCCCGTTGTTGGGCTCATTATTGTAGTGCCGATCATGGCCGGTCTGGGTTATCTGCTACAACGCGCCCTACTCAACCGTACTCTGGGCAGCGATATTCTGCCACCACTGCTGGTCACCTTTGGTCTGTCGATCATCATTCAGAACCTGCTGTTGGAGATCTTCTCTGCCGATAGCCGCCGAATCAATGTCGGGGAGCTGGATGTCGCTAGCATTACGATCAACGATCAGATCTCCATCGGCGTAATGCCGCTGATCGTCCTGATATTAGCGATTTTGGTGATCTTCGCGCTGCAGTTTCTATTCTACAAAACTGGGCTGGGGCGAGCTTTTCGCGCCACCTCGGATGATCAAGATATCGCACGTCTGATGGGGATCAGCAACAAACATATTTTCGGTTTGGCGATGGCGGTAGCGATGGCGGTTGTCGCTATTGCTGGCGTACTGCTAGCGATGCGTACCAACTTCGATCCGGCGATAGGCCCGAGTCGTCTGCTCTATGGCTTTGAAGCGGTGATTATCGGTGGGCTGGGGAGCCTTTGGGGCACACTCGCAGGCGGGTTGATTCTGGGGATCTCTCAGGCGATCGGCGCGAAGATCGATCCCGGCTGGCAGATTCTGATGGGCCATCTGATGTTCCTCGCGATTCTTGTTGTTCGTCCCCGCGGCCTCTTCCCTAGGAGTGTTGATTAATGTCTCGTATTAGCAGTTTTGAAGTTAGCCGCAGCACTCGCGCCAGCAAGGTCGCGCTGGTTGGCTGGATCGTCATTCTGGGTGTATTGATCAGTGTACCTTTCTGGGCGGGACGCGGTGATATGCGTTTTCTGATCGAGTTCGCTTATTACCTGACGCTAGCGCAGATGTGGAATCTGCTCGCCGGTTACGCCGGTCTGGTCTCTGTCGGCCAACAGGCGTTTGTTGGGCTCGGGGGTTATATGCTATTTGCAGCGTCCGTTTACTTTGGCATCCATCCGGTCATTGCGATTCCGATTGCAGGGGTACTAATTGCTCTTATCTCTATCCCGACCGCGTTCGTAGTGTTCCGTTTACGCGGCGCCTATTTCGCGATCGGCACTTGGGTCGTGGCTGAGGTGTTCCGCTTACTGTTCGCGCAGATCAGTTCGCTCGGTGGCGGCTCAGGGATGAGTATCCCAGCAAAGATCGTCAAAGAGATTGCCAGTGGCCGCACCGAGCGAGACATGCTGATCTACTTTACCGCGCTGGTGATTCTAGTCGCAGGTACCGCGATGGTCTACCTGTTGATGCGCTCGAAATATGGCCTGGCGCTAACCGCGATCCGCGACTCAGAACCCGCTTCTGATAGTCTGGGCGTGAATATCTTTAAGACCAAACTCACCATCTATGTTGCCAGTGCAGCAGTGACCGGTGTCGTTGGTGCGCTTATCTTTCTGCAGAAGCTGCGCATCTCGCCCGATGTCGCATTCAGCCTACAGGACTGGACCGCTGCGGTGATCTTTATTGTGGTGATCGGCGGCATTGGCACCATTGAGGGACCGATTATCGGCACGCTGATCTATTTCGGTCTGCGTTCGCTGCTATCTGATTACGGCTCCATCTACATGATCGTACTCGGCTGTGTCGCCGTGGTGATGATGCTCTGGGCACCCAAGGGGGTCTGGGGATTGATTACTCAGAAGTTCGATCTACAACTCTTCCCAGTAAACCGACGGGTTACGTGGAAATAACCAACCTACAGAGGTACCTATGAACACTAAGAATAACAAGTTCGATATGCACGGCATCTCCCGCCGCAATCTAATGAAGGTCCTGGCGGCCTCTTCGGGTGCTGCGGCTCTGGGACTTTCACCCAGTCGAGTTTTTGCAGCTAAGACCGGCAAACCCTTTAAGATCGGTTTTGTCACGCCAGCAAGTGGCCCTCTGGCGATCTTTGCCGAGCCCGACCAGTTCGTACTGGAGCAGGTTAAGGCTGCGACGCGTGACGGTATAGTGATCGATGGTACGCATCACCCAGTAGAGATTATCGTCAAAGATAGTCAATCCAGCTCAAACCGTGCAGCAGATGTTGCAGCAGAGCTGATTCTGAATGACGAGATCGACATTATGGTCGCGGCTAATACGCCAGAAACCACTAACCCGGTTGCTGACCAGTGTGAAATCAACGGTATTCCTTGCGTCACCAACGACACTCCTTGGCAGCCACACTTCTTTGGCCGCGGCGGTGATCCGAAAGTTGGTTTCGAGTGGACCTACCACTTCTTCTGGGGCGCTGAAGATATCATCGGTACCTCACTGGCACTCTGGGAACAGATCCCAACCAACAAGGTGATCGGTACGCTCTGGCCAAATGATTCCGATGGTAACGCCTTCGGTGATCCGAAAATGGGCTTCCCGCCGCTGTTAAAAGAGAAGGGATTTGAGCTGGTTGATCTGGGACGTTATCAGTCACCATCGGATGATTTCAGCGCCTATATCAATGAGTTCAAAAAGCAGGGTGTTGAGATCATTAGCGGAGTGATTCCGCCACCGGACTTTGGTACCTTCTGGTCACAGGCGGGTCAGCAGGGGTTCAATCCTATGATCTGCACCATGGCGAAAGCGACCGAGTTCCCAGCAGCGATCGCACCTTTCGGTGATCGCGCTGATGGTCTGACCGTTGAGGTTTGGTGGTCACCTACTCACCCGTTCGTTTCCGGCCTGACAGGCCAGACCTCAGCAGAACTGGCCGCTGAGTATGAAGCGAAAACCGGTCGCCAGTGGACCATGCCACTGGGCTTCAAACACTCACTGTTTGAGGTTGCGATTGATGCACTGAAACGCTCTGAGGGTCCAGGCCGTCTGGAATCGATTCGTGACGCAATCGCATCGACCAACTACAACTCGATTGTCGGTCCGGTGAACTTCCAGACTGGCCCAGTGCCTAACATCTCGAAAACGCCGCTGGTATCGGGACAATGGCGCAAACAAGGCGACCGACTGGAACTTGAGATCGTTGAAAACTCTCAGGCACCGATGATCGCAAAACAGGCTGAACTGCGCTCTCTGGTATAATCAGTCTCGTCTGTGTAGGATACGGCAGATAGGTAAAATCCCATCTGCCGTTTTTTGCGTTTTAAGCTACGAAGCCTACGAATAAGTACAAAAATAACTCAGAGCTTGATATGAAGATCGATTACCCCTCAGATGCAGACTTGCGCGCCATGATCCGTTTTGATAGCGAATCGGGCTGTATCTGGCTGGGTCAGCAGCGCATGATTCTGACCCATGCGACCGCCTTTGGCTCGATGCGCAGTGAGCTGATCGACTCCTTCGGTGAGGAGTATGCGCGCGGAGTGCTGATGCGTATGGGCTATAACGCCGCTCAGTATGATGCCCAACTCGCGCATAGCACACGTCCTGACTCGATGATGGATGCGTTTCTGGTTGGCCCTCAGCTCCACTCAATCGAAGGGATCGTTGGTGTTGAACCGCTCAGCGTTGAGATCGATCCCGACACACACCATTTTTACGGTGAGTTTAGCTGGTCCAACTCCTTTGAAGCCGCCGAACATCTGCGCCTGTACGGTGTCTCCGATAAGCCCTGTTGCTGGAATCTGCTTGGCTATGCAACCGGCTACACCAGCGCTTTTATGGGGAAACCTATCTATTTCAAAGAGGTAGAGTGTGTCGCTAAGGGCGATAGCCGCTGCCGGATTATCGGCAAACCCGCTGAGGAGTGGGACGAGGTGGAGGAGTTTGAAAAGATTCTCTCGCTCCAGTCGATGGCCTGCAAGGTTAACTCACTGGAGGAGGAGGTTAAGTTTCTTCGCCACGAGATTATCGCGGCAGGCGATCCCGATAAGATTATCGCGGAATCAGTGTCGATTCGCGAAGTGATGTTCCTGCTAGAAAAAGCCGCAAAGACCAACGTCACAGTGCTAATGCTCGGCGAAACCGGCGTGGGGAAAGAGGTATTCTCTCAGGCGCTTCACCAGATGGGCGAACTGGCACCGGGGCCTTTTATCGCGGTGAACTGCGCGGCTCTACCGCAGGAGCTGATTGAAGCGGAACTCTTTGGCGTCGAAAAAGGGGGCTTCTCCGGTGCGCATCAATCCCGCCCCGGACGCTTTGAGCGTGCCGATGGTGGTACCCTGTTCCTCGATGAACTCGGCGAACTCACAGAACCGGCTCAGGCCAAGCTGCTAAGAGCGATTCAAACCGGTGAATTTGAACGCGTTGGCGGCAGTAAAAAGATCAAGGTCGATGTACGCCTAATCGCCGCAACCAATGCCGATCTTGCTCAACGCGTTAAGCAGGGAACCTTCCGTGCGGACCTCTACTATCGACTGAATGTGTTCCCGATCAGTATCCCACCACTGCGGGATCGACTCACCGATATACCCGGTCTGGTGAAAAAATTTATCACCGTCTACAACGCCAAATATGCCAAACAGGTGTTAGGGATCACCGATGAAACCCTGAACCGCTTCCTCGCCTACGAATGGCCGGGGAACATCCGTGAGCTGGAAAACATTATCGAACGCGGCGTGATATTGACCGACGATAACCACCGAATAGAGTCCCAGCATGTCTGCATCGGCATGCCCAACGAGTTGGACTGCAAAATGTCACTCAATGCCGCGGGTAACCTGAGCAAAGGGCAACCCCCTTCCCAAACCAATCTGCTAGACAGCATGGAAACCGGCAAGTTAAGTCTTGAACAACTGGAAGCGGAAGTGCTGCAACAGGCTTACTCACGCACTAACCAATGCGTGGCTGAAACGGCGCGATTAACCGGATTGAGCGCACCGCAGTGTCGCTACCGGCTGAAGAAGTTTGGGCTGCTTTCTTAGCTTACACTTCGAATAGGCGAGCTCGGAGTGATCAAATCATCACCCCCAATCATTAAGCTGATCATATGATCAACTCAAATTAATCACTTCAACTGAAAGCGGCTCCATAAAACTCAACAACCAATTGAAAATACTATAATTTTAACAACTGGCACGATCTTTGCTATTTAATGATTACTAATAATAAATAATCAAACAAGCGGAGTGGTACCATGTCTGTCCAGCCAACTATTGAGCCCTGCCTCCAGCAACGCTATGTGCGCATCACCAATGTGCGCAGCGATAATCTTGTCGAATTTGAATTCTCCATCGGAGATCCAACACTGAACGTTGAACTGGTTCTTTCCTATGACCAGTACCGCATATTCTGCGCACGCCAGAATGCGAAAGAGCTAACCCCCGAGCAAGAAGCACAGGTTGATTACGACAGCCTCAAATGGCGTTTTGGTCAGCCAGGTGTACATCAATAACAACAAAAAACGACTAAAAAGGAGACACTCTATGTCGATCAATATCAGCGCTAAGCAGGTTGAGCCCTTGCGCGTGAACTATTCCCATATCGCCCGTAGGATCGGTGATACCAAAGCGGCTACCCGCTATCAGGAGGCGGTCTACGATATTCAACCGACTGAAAACTTCCACTACCCACCGACCTGGGACCCGGAACACAAACTATTTGATGAGTCACGCACCGCGATCAAGATGGCAGATTGGTACACCTTCACCGATCCACGCCAGTACTACTACACCTCCTACGTGACCACACGCGCTAAGCAGCAGGAGCTGATGGAGAACAACTTCAACGTGGTTGAAAACCATCTGCTCGCGGTGATGCCGGAAGCGGTCCGTCAGGTGATTCGTGAGGTGATGATTCCGCTGCGCCACTACGAGTACGGCGCAAACATGAACAATCAGGAGATCTGTGATAACGGCTATGGCGCAACTATCACTTCGCTCGCTTCTTACAACGGTCTGGATCGCATGGGGATGTCGCAGTACCTGTCCCGTATCGCACTTCTGCTGGATGAAAACGAAGAGACCACACTAAATTCAGCGCGTGATGCCTGGCTTACCGGTCCTTTGTGGCAAGACCTGCGTCATGCGATGGAAGACAGTTTCGTGCTGGATGACTGGTTTGAAACACTGGTCGCTCAGAACATCGTGATGGATAGCTTGGTGTTCCCGCTGGTTTATCAGCACTTCGTTAATAAAGCGGCGGCTGAAGGTGGTAACGCATTGTTAATGCTCACCCAATTTATGACGGAGTGGTTTAAAGAGACTGAGCGCTGGAGCAATCAACTGATCAAAGTGACCGCGTCAGAATCTTCTGAAAACGCTGCTCTGCTGAGCCAGTGGGTGAGCAAATGGGCCGAGCGTGTCGAAACCGCGCTGCAACCGTTGGCCGTTAAAGCGCTGGGCGATACGGGTATTGAACAACTCGCCAGTATCCGTGAAGCGCTATACGCACGTCTTTCCAAACAGGGGTTCTAGGGATTTTCCCCTCTAAAAAGACATAATCCTCTGTAGACCACACCAATAAATGGCTGCGGAGGTGG
>DORE01000123.1:0-3573 GCA_003514305.1 Gammaproteobacteria bacterium
TGATGGATTAAGCCCGATGAAAAGTACGGTGCCAGTACCAATGGCCCAAGTACGTTCGAGCGTATATCGGTATTTTCTGCAACGCGAGAACCTTGCCTTTTTGTTTTGGTATTCCATCTGTGTTGGCTCACATTAACGATATTCGGCATAGTGAAAGAAATCATAATGAACAGCGCAGGGAATACAACTGTCTTTCAAATACCCGGCGAATATTATCAATTTTGTTGTCAAAACTCCGGCGTTCGATCTTTACCAGCGCCAAAGATTTAGTTTTGACAGCAAATTGAGTAAGAAAAAAGTTTTTGATAGCGCGGTTGACAGGCTTCTGAGCTGCGTGTGATCGGTTGAGCCCAGGCTCTGACTAGTTTAAGGTGGTGCTTGATGAAACGCTGACAACAGGCCAGACAGTACTCCTTAGTCTGGATGTCAGCATTAATTCGATTTTAGGGTAATGAGATGCTGGGAATCATTGGCGGTTCTGGTTTCTATAGTGCCGGTTACAAAGAATATTTACGGCATATCAAGATCGGAACCGAATATAGCGACGCGCCCGTGCCGATTGAATTAATTGAAATAGAGCAACCTTTTGTATTTCTTGCGCGCCACGGTGCAGATCATCACATCCCTCCACACGAGATTAATTATCGAGCAAATATCGATGCGCTAAGGCAAACGGGTGTGACCGAGATTATTGCTATAAATGCAGTAGGTGGGATAGCAGAGGGAACGGGGCCGGGCTCCATAATCATTCCTGACCAGCTTATCGACTACACTTATGGTAGACAGTCAACGTTTTGTAGTCAGAGGAAACAGTTCGTTAAGCATGTTGATTTTTCTTTCCCTTTTGACAGATGTTTATCAGATAGATTGATCAATGCTATCGATACTATTAACGATGAGTCTGGTGCTTCTCGACCGGTTGTCGCCGAGGGCGTTTATGGAGTCACACAGGGGCCGCGCTTGGAAACGGCCGCTGAGATCCAAAAGATGAGGCGAGATGGTTGTGATATCGTCGGCATGACCGCTATGCCAGAGGCTGTTTTGGCCAGGGAGGCTGACATTAAGTACGGGCTCGTCGCTCTTTCCGTTAACTGGGCAGCTGGCATTCTGCCCACTGAAGTAACGATGGAAGAAATAGAAGCGGTAATGGCGGACGGTAATCAGTTCTTACGTCGTGTTCTTGCGCAAGTAATTCGCGCTTAAAGGCAGCGCCCTCAAATATTGCGGGGATTATGTAAGTCAATCGGGGGGCTGTATGGTCTAACAGTGATTATTAGGCCGAGTGCAGGATGATCAAGATAATGAAACTCGTTACTACGCATTTCTCTGCTTTGCCGCATGGGATAGATTCGGAACATTCCATCGAACCGGCTTTCCAATTGTTTTGCGACATCTGTCGAGCCGAGAAGCGTTTCAGGGGGGGTGGGTAAAACCCACTCGTTACGCTGCTCCGAGACGCTTGTTGCCTCGATCAGCCAGAGATTGGTGTCTACAACGACGCGATCTTCTTGTGCGTTAAATCGAATAGTCAAAGACCCAATAAGCTCTTGGTTAGGGTCGATATCGTGCGACCCTTGAATATAAATTGAAGTGGCTTCGTCGAAGCTTACGACCCTCTGTCTCCAATGCCCGTGAAATAAAATGTTATGACCGGGCGATTGCTTGAGAACTCTGTTGGTTTGGCTGAAATCGCTAAAGCTTGCGGGTAGATCGATATATTCTTCTCTACTTAGATCAAACAGTCTAAATTCACGTGATTTTGCCTCCGGGACTGGACCCATACTTAGCATTCTCTGTCTGGGCGAAGACTCCTCATCGGGCAGCGCGGTATTGATATTCGAATCGTCGTTGAGAGTCAAGAATGATTCGATAAGAAGACTATTTTGAATTTTTTCTAAACGTCTTATGTTTGTTGGAAACTTGAGTTCCGAGGTTTTTAAATCCCAGGTTTCTGCGTCGCGCCCTAACCTTGATTCATTCGTGAAAATGGAGGCCTCAATTTGGAACCAACGATCCTCGCTCGCACTTTGCGACGCGACCAACGCTGTCAGCATAGTAAGAAAAGTCGCGAATGCGAATTTGCCATGGTTTTGTTGGTTCGAGTTAGATAGCGGGTTGGGCGACATCATGGAAAACCTGTCAGGCGTACTAGCGTCCTTTTAAGGCTAGTGTATCGAGGATGTCACCAATAAATCTAATTTTTTCCTCTGGTTCAGAAAAATCATAATAAAAGTGTAGTTGGTTAGCGCTACTGAGCTTAAAGATTTGAGGGTCTTTCTGAATCATTTGCACGAGACAGAATGGATCGACGTCTGTATGTTGGCCGAACTCGATACGCCCAGAGGTAACGTTGGCGTTGATTTTTTTGATGCCAAACGTGGTGGCTTTTAATCTCAGTTGGGTTTGTTGGAACAGAAATGAAAGGGGTTGGGGCAAAAGGCCAAAACGATCAATCATTTCCGCTTGGAGGTCTTCCAACTCTTCGTTCGATTTGGCCGAAGCAATTCGTTTGTACATGATCAAGCGGGTATGAACATCAGGTAAATATTCCTCTGGAATTAGCGCCGGAATTCGCAGATTTACCTCAAGCGTCAGATCGGAAAAGGCCTCAATGTTTGGAATTTTGCCAGAGCGAATAGCGGAAACAGCTTCGTCCAGCATTTCGGAATAAAGCGCGAAGCCGATTTTCTGCATGTGGCCGCTTTGGTCATCACCGAGCAATTCGCCGGCGCCGCGAATTTCAAGATCGTGGCTGGCCAGAGTGAAGCCTGCTCCGAGTTTTGTTGCTGCCTGGATTGCTTCTATTCGCTTTTGTGCGTCTGTTTGAAGTCGCACCTTCGGAGGCAGAAGCAAGTAAGCATAGGCCTGATGATGTGAACGACCGACTCGCCCTCTGAGTTGGTGGAGTTGAGCGAGCCCAAACTTGTCTGCGCGGTTTATAATGATAGTATTTGCACTGGGTATATCTATTCCTGTTTCTATGATGGTGGAGCAAACAAGAATGTTATGTCGCTTGTGATAGAAGTTCGCCATTACCTTTTCGAGTTCTCTTTCCGGCATTTGTCCATGCGCTATACAAATCCTTGCCTGTGGAATCAGCTCCCGTAAATAATCGCTCGCGCGCTCAATGCTTTTGACTTCATTATGCAGGTAGAAGACTTGGCCGCCCCTAAGAAGCTCTCTTGAAATCGCTTCCATGATTACGCTGTCTTGAGCTTCTCTGACAAAGGTTTTGACTGAAAGGCGTTTAGCTGGTGGGGTTACGATCAGAGAGAGGTCTCGAACACTGGCTAAGGCCATATTCAGAGTTCTTGGAATCGGTGTTGCGGTTAAAGCTAGGATATCAACGTTCGTGCGAAGGGCTTTAAGTTTCTCTTTCTGACGGACTCCGAATCGATGTTCTTCATCGATGATCAATAATCCAAGTTTGCTGTAGTTGATGTCTGCATGCAGAAGTTTATGCGTCCCGATCAATATGTCGACCTGCCCGGCTTTAACTTTTTGAACTACAGCATTTTGCTCGGCTGTCGATTTGAACCTTGACAATACGTCGATTTTTACTGGCCAGTCGGC
>DORE01000123.1:3952-4635 GCA_003514305.1 Gammaproteobacteria bacterium
TTGTTGTTGGTAACCGCAATGAAGGCGGCTCGCATAGCGACTTCTGTTTTACCAAACCCGACATCTCCACAAACCAACCGGTCCATAGGTCTCTTGCTGCCCATGTCCTGCATGACTGCGGCGATAGCAGTCTCCTGATCTATTGTCTCTTCAAACGGGAAGCTGGCAGCAAATTTTTGATATTCATCCAAGGAAGTTGAATACTCAAACCCCTGACGGGCTTCCCTCGCGGCATATATCTCCAGTAGTTCTGCTGCCACATCGTGTATTTTCTCGGCAGCTTTGCGCTTGGTTTTCTGCCACTGCTCTGTGCCAAGGGTATTAAGCGGCGCGGTATCTTGGTCCGAGCCGCTGTAGCGACTAATTAAGTGAAGCGCTGAAACCGGAACGTAGAGTTTTGCCTGATTGGCATACTCAAGGGTCAGAAACTCGGTGGTTTGTCCATCTGTCGAAATAGTTTGCAGGCCGCGATATCGCCCCACGCCATGCTCTAGATGGACAACCGCATCATCTACGTGCAATTCCGTCAAGTTCTTGATAATGAACTCGGTGTTGCTCTGCGCTCGCTTGCGTCGGCGTCTTTGCGCAACTCGATCTCGGAAAATCTGGGCTTCCGTGATTATCAGTAGCTTATCGTCTGTCAGCCAAAGGCCACGGTCTATTTGAGCGATCGTTATTCCTAG
>DORE01000123.1:5018-5671 GCA_003514305.1 Gammaproteobacteria bacterium
TGCTTAAGCAGTTTTAATAAGGCTTCGCGTCGACCAGCCGATTCAGCCGTGAACAGAATGCGCCCGGGTTGAGAATCTACGAATTGTTTGACGGTGGAAAGCGGCGTTGCCGCGTTTGATTTGCTTGCCATTTCGGGTAATGGCTCGCTGGCAAAGCTAATCGCTTGAGGATGTGCTTTTAATTGGACTTGCCGGTAGGGTTTGAGCTTGCCAAATAATTCGTCTACCGGAATAAAAACCTGCTTTGGAGGCAAGATTGGGCGATATCTGTCAAATCGCCGATCTTCATAGCGGCTCGAGACGTCTGCCCAGAATTTTTCTCCTGCCTGGCGAAGATTGCCCGCTTTGCAAATCGTGGCGCTATCGGGAAGGAAATCAAACAGCGAATCAAGTTTTTCGAAGAAAACATCCAAATAATATTCCAGGCCCGGAGAAGCGATACCATCGCTTACATCCTTATAAATTGGACATTGCCTGGTGTCGACATCAAACCGTTCTCTGAAACGTTTCCTAAACTGCAAAACGCCAGATTCATCCAGTGGAAACTCGCGGCCTGGAAGCAGCCGAATGCGCTCGAGCTTGCTCGCCGAGCGCTGCGTTTCCGGATCAAAGCGCCGTATTGAGTCGATTTCATCATCGAAAAGGTCAATCCG
>DORE01000088.1 GCA_003514305.1 Gammaproteobacteria bacterium
AAATGGTATCGCGCTGAAGCAGAGGAAAGAGATGTTGAGCTTGATTATGAGGACGCTCGCGAAGTGGTGTACGGCATGCCTTATGATACATGGAAGGAAAGGTTTCAAACTGAGGCAACTCAGGCTCAAATCGACGAATTCAAAGACGGTCGTGAGGAGTGAGTTGTTAGTGACACACTGACAGCGACTGAGTGCGCTTTATCTAATCCTCAAGGATCTTAGTTGCCCTAAACAACCCTCTCCTTACCAGTCTGCGATTTTCTTTCGCACGTCTGACTCTGATGCCACGAGGATGCTCGGTAGGAGACTCAATGGTGGCTGCGCAGAAAATCGTTCCGGCCCTTTCGATGTCGTTGGCGGCGCTCAGCACTTTGTGGGGTCGTTAGTTCTAATCCCCGTGTGCTTGCAACTGCGAAAACCAGAATATATCTCATGGTGAGCTTGCCGAATAAGCAATATCCGTGATGGAATAGCTGGATTCTCCGGTGGGCGTTATGACACTAAAGCCACAGTGACAGGGCTTGCCTAACATCGCTCTACCAAGTGGGGAATCAATGCTAATAAAACCGCGCTGAGGGTCGATCTCATCAGGGCCGACCAGTCTGTAGCGAACGATCTTGCCTTGATCGTCTTCTAAGGTGATCCAGGCACCAAAATACACTTTGCCCTGGTCGCAAGGTGTTGTGTTGACGACTATAATTTCTTCGAGTCTTTTGCTGAGATAGCGAACTCTCCTGTCAATTTCCCTCAGGCGTTTCTTTCCATAGATATATTCTGCGTTCTCCGAGCGATCTCCAAGTGCAGCAGCTTCAGCGACGGATTGAGTGACTTTTGGGCGTTCGATTTTCCAAAGTTGAAGGAGCTCGTCTTTGAGTTTTTTCTCACCCTCAGCAGTTATGTGCCTTGATTTGGATTCAGGTTGCTTTCGGTAACTGCTCATTCTGCTTTTTAATCAATCGTTTCCGTAAGACCCAGATTTAGCTGGTCCGGATCGTCCTCAGTCGATACAGGGTTATTATGCGGCCTAATTCTGATGCCAATCCCCAGGAGTCGCACGGGTTTGTTGCCGCGGCGAAAACCTACCTCACAGAGATTGTGATAGTTTTCAGCAGCATCGACATTGGACACCATCTCCACCGTTGTTTGGGTGAAGTCCCTAAATTTAATTTTAATGAACTGCTTATGAATTTGGTCTCTGCCATCGGTCTTTTTGAGACGCGCACTCAGTTTAGTCATGAGGTCTGGGATTTCCGCGAGGCAGGCGGTTAGGGAGGGGAGATCTTGCGAGAATGTGTGTTCAACACTGATCGACTTTCGGATTCTTTCAGTTTGTACGTGCCGATTATCAATCCCGGCACTAAGTTGCTTGAGGCGTTCTCCGAAGCTGCCGAAGTGTAATTTCAAGTCTGAGGTGTCGAGCAGGCGCAAGTCGCCACAAGTATTAATGCCAAGTTTGGTCATTTTCTGTGCGGTAACTTTACCTACCCCATGCAGTTTTCTGACCGGCAAGTCAGCCAGGAAGTCTTGAACCTCGTCACGGTGTAACTCGAACTGGCCATCAGGTTTATTCCAGTCGCTGGCAATCTTAGCGAGGAACTTGTTTGGAGCGATTCCCGCCGAAATCGTAATGCCAACTTCTGATTTGACCGCGTCGCGAATCGCCTGGGCGATGGCGGCCGCATCTCTATCGAATTGCGTACAATCGGTTACATCCAGATATGCTTCATCTAAAGACAGTGGTTCGATGACGGATGTGTATCGCTCAAAAATGCGGTGGATTTCTGTAGACGCATTTCGGTATTTCTCCATATCTGGGCGAACAATGACGAGGTCGGCGCAGCGTTTTCGGGCAACAGCCGATGACATGGCAGAGTGAACACCAAATTTTCGGGCTGCATAATTGCAGGTTGCTACAACTCCTCTGCGGTCAGGTGAGCCGCCGACAGCGATCGGCTTATCGCTTAGCTCGGAATTGTCCCGCATTTCGATTGACGCATAAAAACAATCGCAATCGAAGTGTATGATCTTTCTATCTGTAGACATGCGAAAAGTTCGGCAGGATTGGAGGGCGCCGGAAAGGCGCTACTGGCCTTCCCTCTACTTTTGCGGGTTCACCCCATTTGGCGCTCGAAATCCGACATGAAATCGACTAGGGCTTCACAACCTGCAAGTGGCATGGCGTTGTAAATAGAGGCCCTTGCTCCGCCTACTGCTCTGTGGCCCTTCAATGCGTATAAGTCTGCGGCCTCTGCCTGCGTCAAGAACTCATCTAATAAATCCCCATTGTAAAGATTGAATGTTATGTTCATGCGAGAGCGGTGCGCCGCATCGGCTGTGCCGAAGTAGAAGTCACTGCTATCAATAGCATCATAAATCAGCTTCGCTTTGGATTCGTTTTGCGTTTCCATCTGTGCTACGCCACCTTGGTCTTTAAGCCACTGCAGGACCAATGACATCAGATATATGGCAAAAGTGTTGGTTGTGTTCGCTAATGAGTGTTGCTCGGCATAAACCTGATAGTTTAGCAAACCTGGTGTTGTGGGCAGTGCATGTTCCAGCAGGTCTTCACGAATGATCACCAAAGCGAGTCCGGCAGGGCCAAGGTTTTTTTGCAGTCCGGCAAAAATAAGGCCGAATTGATTGATGTCCAATTTTCTCGAAAGAAATTCTGATGTCATGTCGGCAACCAGCGGTACTTCGCCTGTTTTTGGGAAAGTGTGCCAGCGTGTTCCAAATAATGTGTTGTTGCTCGTGATGTGTAAATAGGAACTGTTTGGGTCCAACAGACTCTCGTGATAGTCCGGTATATAGCTGAAATTTTTGTCTTCACTGCTAGCGATGTTGATTGACGTGCCATAGCGTGCTGCTTCCTTGCTCGCTTTTACCGCCCAGTTGCCAGTTAGTACGAACGAGGCATTTTGGGCGGCTTTGCGGTTGATCAGATTCAGAGGGACAGCGGAGAACTGCATCTGAGCGCCACCGTGGACGTAAAGTATTTTATAGTTATCAGGGATGCCTGCGAGTTCAGTCAGTAATGCATCGCAGCGATTGATGATTTCGTCAAACTCACGCGAGCGGTGGCTGATTTCAATCACTGATGCTCCGAGGTTTTGATAATTGAGAAATTCAGCCTGAGCTTGCTGCATTACTTCAACCGGCAGCATAGCTGGACCGGCTCCAAAATTGAAAACACGCTTCATAGTGATGATCCTGAGTACCAGATTGTTAAATTGCAGTCACCTTGATGACATCGCCAATTGCACCAATCGCTGCAAGGGCTGATGCTGAGGCAGGACTTTCAAGGTCAATGAGGTTATAGGCGACCTCTCCTCTACTTTTATTCAGCATATCGACCACGTTGATATCCTGATCTGCGAGAATGGAAAGTATTTGTCCAAGCATTTTTGGCACGTTCTTGTTTGAGATGGCTAGGCGCGTGCCGAGCTCTGAACTCGCTGTTCGATCAAGATGAAGGTTCGGGTAATTTACCGAGTTTCTGATGTTACCGTGCTCCAAAAAGTCCATGAGCTGATCGGCAGCCATCATGGCGCAGTTTTCTTCAGCTTCAGCAGTGCTGGCGCCAATATGAGGCATGGCGATAACCTCAGCTCGACCCATGAATTCTTTTCTTGGGAAATCACAGACATAGGCACGCAGTTTTTTCGAATCCAAAGCATTCATCAATGCTGCAGGGTCGATAATCTCATCTCTGGCGAAATTCAAAAGGCAAGTTCCCTGAGTCATCGCGGCGAATATACTCGCATCTATGAGCTTACGAGTAGAATCGAGTACAGGAAGATGCAAGGAAATATAGTCAGAGCTGGCAACTAAGGTACTTAGGTTTTCCATGCGCTTAACCTGATTGGGGAGTCGCCACGCAGCATCTATCGATAGAGCTGGGTCGAAGCCTATTACTTTCATGCCGAGCCCAATCGCCATCTCCGCGACTCGTGAACCTATTGCGCCGAGACCCACCACCCCGAGAGTCTTGCCGGTAATCTCGTTGCCTTTAAAGCGTTTTTTTTCCTGCTCCATCGTTTTTGATAGTTCGGCGTAACTACTGATCGCTGTTTGAGAGGCTACGAAACTGATCCCCGGAACAATTCCTCTGGAAGCAAGCAACAGTCCGCAAAGCACCAACTCTTTGACGGCGTTGGCATTGGCGCCAGGCGTGTTGAATACGACGACACCACGCTCTGTGCATTCGGCGACAGGCACATTGTTGACCCCAGCACCGGCGCGCGCGACAGCCCTCAGATTCGGAACAAGCGCAACAGGTTCAAGTTTATGGCTTCGCAGAAGAATCGCATCTGCGTTTTCGGTATCTGGACTTACTGTATAGCGCTCAGGAGCGAACCGTGTAAGCCCCTTGTCAGAGATTGAGTTGAAGGTTTGGATTCGGTGCATGCTTGGTGGTCCTGATAATGTCTGGGACTGCTCCCTTTTATAAATCTGTAAACTCACAAACGCCAAGCTCGCTCGCTGCACTCTGATCATTGAGTCGAGATAACTGTCAGAAGGTGGTGGCCGCTTTGTGAGTAATCATAGCACGTTGAGATTATCTCCCGATTCTAGGGGAAACTCCAATTTGCTTGTGCCCAGCAACGTATCTGTTCTAAAAGGTAGCGAGCAGGGTATCATCGGATGTGGGACATTGAATATCTTCCCCTCTTGGAGGCTGAATGCCGTTAATTGAGCTGTTAAAAGTATTGCCAAATGTTTCGTTCTGCTTGAGATTTATTACTGGTGTCTCGGCAAATGCCTGAGCCAGGACTTCCTTTACGAATTGGCTATACAGCCGTGCCTGTTCACCAAATTCTGGGAAACAATCCGGGTCCTATGACAGGCCCCGGAACCAACAGTTATCTGCTGGGTGAAGAGCAGCTTGTGCTGATCGATCCGGGGCCAGCTAGTGATGAGCAACTGAGCACGCTTATGCGATGCTGTGAGCGAGGTCAATTGCGATATGTGTGTGTCACCCATACTCACCGAGACCATTCGCCTGGTGCTAAAGCGCTGGCTGAAGCTACCGGCGCCGAGCTGGTTGGTCTCGCGGCTCCAGAAGTCGCCGGGCAAGACCAAAGTTTTCAGCCGGCTCGTATGTGGGAGGGAGGTGATATTCTCGATTGCGGCGACTTTCATCTCGAATTGATTGCCACGCCTGGCCATGTGTCCAACCACATCTGCTATCTGCTTTTGGAAGAAAAGCTGCTGTTCACTGGAGATCATATTTTGCAGGGTACGACCCCGGTCATTCTTCCTCCCGACGGCGACATGTCTGACTACCTGAAATCGCTGAGATCGCTGCAAGATCGTGATTTGCGCTATCTTGCTCCGGGGCATGGGCGGCTCATGGATCGGCCTCAAGAAGAGATACGTCAGCTAATTGACCATCGTTTGAAACGCGAAGCTAAAATCCGTGGCTGCCTGGAGTCGCTTGGAGCGGTAACAATCGACGAACTAGTGCTGGCTGCTTACGATGATGTTGCTGAACATTTGATACCGTGGGCAAAAAAAACACTGACGGCCCATCTTATTAAACTGCTTAAAGAGGACATTGTGTGTGATCGAGGGGGCACATGGAGTGTGAAAACTTGAGAGGAGTTGTTAATGGAAAAGTGTCTGAAGCAGACTGGTGGGTCTATATGGTCCGAGCCGAAGATCAGAGTTTGTATACCGGCATCACGCGAGATGTGAAGCGCCGTTTGGCAGAGCATAAATCAGAGACTTCAGGGCCTTATCGGGGAGCCAAAGCTCTCAGGGGTAAAAAAAAGCTCGAGCTAGTGTTTTCACTCGCCATGACGGATCAATCCCAGGCACTGAAAATTGAATACGCAATCAAGGGACTGCGAAAAGCCCACAAGGAAGCACTTATTGCGGGACAGCTCTCAGTTGGGGAATTGTTGGCAAAAGTTAAGGAGGAGGGAGGGAAGCGATGAACGCGAAACAAGGTAAGATTCCAGGTGTCTGCAAGGTGAGCGGGATTGCTATGATGCCTGAAATAAAAAGCGCATCGCTGCCATAAATACCCCCGTCGGGCAAGTTGCAAGCCTTGGCTTGCGCGATCTGATCCGGCACAGCCAAACTTGCAAAACACAATTTGGGAGCTTTTTAAGGACCCGTTATTGAGGCAATTATGCTGTCGATTTCTGCTATTGATCACATCGTGTTACGGGTGCGTTCGCTCGATAGGATGACTCGTTTTTATTGTGATGTGCTAGGCTGTGTTAAGGAGAGAGAGCTTGAGGACGTTGGTCTAGTGCAGTTGCGGGCAGGTGCCAGTCTGATTGACCTTGTCACGATTGATGGTGAATTAGGGAAATCTGGTGGTATCGGGCCGGGTCATCAGGGTCGCAATCTGGATCATTTTTGTCTGAGCGTCTCTGACGTTTCGGAGGAGGAGTTGTGCGCATATTTGGTCAGGCAGTCCATTAATTTTTCTGGATTGTCGACGCGCTATGGCGCGAAGGGCTTCGGGCGATCGCTTTACTTGAACGATCCGGAAGGCAACACTGTCGAGCTGAAACTGACTATCTGAGGGTATGGTTCAGGAAGCAGGGATTGCATCAGTTGCCGTCCTGTCTGCAGGGACGATCTTGAAGTTGAGAAAGCCATAGATAGCGGCAATCACCGGGTTGATTAAGTTGAAAAAACAGTAGGGTAGGTAGGCGAAGGTGGCTACGCCCAGTGTGCTGGCCATGTAGGCTCCGCAGGTGTTCCAGGGAATTAGTGGTGAGGTAATCGTACCAGCGTCTTCCAGCGTCCTGCTGAGGTTCTTCATATCTAGATTATGGTTTTGAAACTCTAATTTATACATCCTTCCAGGTAGCACGACGGAAATATACTGATCTGAGGTAATAAGATTCGCGCCGATACAGGTGAGCAACGTCGTGGCAATCAAACTACCGGTGCTGTTAACGAAAGAAAGCGCATAGTTCACAAGGCACTTCAGCAGTCCAGTATGGTCCATCACAGCCCCAAAAATCATCGCGCACAGAATCAGCCATACAGTGTTAAGCATCGAGCTCATTCCTCCGCGAGTCATAAGATCATCCAGAGTCGCGTTCCCGCTGTTGAGTGAGAATCCATCAAACAAGGTTTGCCAGACTCCACGGAAATAAGCCAAAAATACATTTTGCGTATCGCCAGCCAGCGCTAGTACGGCAGCCCTTTGAAAAACTAGGGCGAGCAGCACTGCCAACAAAGCGCCGGCAAGAATAGTCGGAACCGGAGGAAATTTCTTGTTGGCCATTATCAATAAGGTCAGTACAGGTAACAGCATGATTGGGTGAATAGTGAAGCTGTCTCTGATCAACTTCATAGTAAGTTCCAGGTCTGTGCTTACGGTATCCGCATCAATGTTTAAACCCATTAACGTAAAAAGAATCAAGGCGATCACAATGCTTGGAATTGTTGTCCATAGCATGTGCCCGATATGCGAGAAAAGATCTGTGCCGGCGACTGCTGGTGCCAAATTCGTGGTTTCGGACAATGGAGACAGTTTGTCGCCAAAATAGGCTCCCGAGATTATCGCGCCGGCGGTTACTTCCATTGAGACCCCGAGCCCTCCTGCTGCGCCAATTAGTGCAATGCCAATGGTGCCTGCTACAGTCCAAGAAGAGCCAATGCTCAAGGAAACCAGAGCGCAAATGCCACAGCTCGCCGCGTAAAATATGGCAGGATCTAAAATCAGCAAGCTGTAGTAGATCATAGTCGGAACCGTCCCTGAAAGAATCCAGCTGCCGATCAGTAGTCCAACACAGAACA